>QQXM01000145.1:0-6154 GCA_014610835.1 Erysipelotrichaceae bacterium 7770_A6 | reverse complement strand
GCTTGTGTTTATCTCTTAATTTTCTATACATGCCGATAATTGTAGCACGTTTCTACAACACTTTTGTGATAAATATCCCCACATCTTTTGTGATATGGAACCCATTCTTTGTTTTTTCTTCCACGAATTCTCTAAATTCACGATAATGATCTAGAAGAATGTGATTCTGATTCCCATGACAGGAAATAATATACGCAATCAGTGGTTCTGCTTCATTCACCTCAATGGCATCTTCATATTTTCTCATTTCAATTGTTTTGAAAAATTTTGAAAGAATTTCCACTCCATTGTCTAAACCAAATACTTCATATAGACAATCGGAAGATAAAACAATATTCTGATCAAATTCCTGTACAAGATCCGTAATTTCTTTCATATGTCTTTGACTGTATGTACTACATACAAAAACACCTGTATCCTTCATTACTCTCTTACATTCTTTTAATACAACATCAATATCATCAAAGTAAAACAATACGTGATTTGCAATCACAATATCAAATGTTTTTTCTTTCAAAGGTATTTTATGACAATCAAATCGTTTATATGAAAATCTAGAATCTTTTCCAATAGATTCTTTTGCATCTCTTAACATGCCTTCTGAAATATCAGATAACGCCACATGAATATTCTGTGGTAAAACAGAAAGATTTTCTTTCCACAAAGCACCATTTCCACACCCAATTTCTAAAACACTCATATTCTCTCTTAATTGAATCTGTTCAAGAAGCCAAGGAAACCATCCTTGTTGATTTGTAGAGTATTCGTTATGCAAACGAATACGTGCCGATACATTTGTAGCATCCTGATATTGTGTTTTTAAAGACTGGTCTGCACTTGTCATATGAATCAAATTCAACATCTGATCCATTGACTGATGTTTTTCAATTGCATCCGTTGCATCACACAACGCCTGGTGCATATCCTGTAATTCAGAGATTCTTTCCTGAACAAGTTTCTTTTGAATTTCCAGAGAGCCAAGTAAAAAATCTTCATCTGTAGATGTCATTGTCATTTCACGAATATCATCCAAAGAAAAACCAAGATACTTAAAAAGAAGGATCTGTTGAAGCTTCGCCAGATCCCCATCTGTATATAATCTAGTACCATTTTCTGTACGAAAGGAAGGTTTTAATAGATTTTTATTATCATACCAGCGAATCGTACGCAACGTCACATGGGCTTTTTTCGCGAATTGACCTGACGTATAGTATCCTTCTTTTTTCATCAATTACTTCCTGTTCCTACGATCAACATATAATCATAATTCTTATCAAAATTATCATTGTAGAAAGGATCATGAACAAGCCATTTTGCATAATTTTCTTTTGCATAGTTAACTTCCGACATAAATCTTTCTACAGCCTTAGGATCCTTATCAATGCCTCTAGATTTAGATTCATAGTGATATAATTCAACATCAGGAATAAAAACATTAAAGTATCCATGTTCTAATAACTTCAAGCCCAAATCCGCATCATTAAATTGGACTGTCAGTTCTTCATTCATTCCACCAACTTCTAAATATTTCTTTTTAGAAACCATTAAACAAGCAGCTGTGCAACAGGCAACATCATTTGGAATATCCAATGTATGCATATACCCTTTTTCATTGTGTGGTTTACGATAGTAGCGATGTGCAAATCCACCACCTTTTCCTGTGATAATACCACCATGTTGAATGGAATCATCTTCATAATAAAGTTTCGCACCAACACTGCCAACGTTTTCCTGTTGTGCGTAGCCAAGCATTTTTTCAAGCCAGTCTTTTGTGATCACTTCCGTATCATTATTCATTAGCACAACATATTCCCCATGACTATATTCCACAGCTTTGTTATTAATGATAGAAAAGTTAAAAGGGATGTTTAATGCATGCACATGCACATTGTCATGCTTTTCCTGTAGTTCTTTAAAATATGTAAATGTTTCTTCTTTTTCACTATTATTATCAATAATGATAATTTCAAAATTCCGATATGTACTCTTGTCAAAAATAGAATCAATACACTTCTTCAAATCCTCTACACCATCTTTTGTAGGAATCATAATGGATACAAGTGGTTCTTCTTTTACAGGATAAGACAGATATGCATAATCTGAATGCATCATTAACTTACATGGAATATGATGTTCATCAATATAAGACTTTAGTGGGTATACATTAAATGTATCTTCCGCTTCCCCATACACAATCTTAGATATATGTTTCCATTCAATCTTCTGATCACTTAATTCTAATAAATATCTATAGATATCTACTTCTTTCCCGTCAAACTGTTTTAATAATTCGGTTTTTACAATCACTAGATTTCCAATATAGTTAAATCCCCTTAATGTATGATAGGAAAAATCCGGTTTACATTTTGGAGATTTTCTTTCGCCATTCACATATAAGTCAGAATCAAAATAGATTGCATCGCAATCACATTCATTCAAATATGCGAAAAATGGTTCATATAAATGAATTCCTTCACCAACCAGACAAGTATATGACGTATGAATTCTAGATGTATTCATTGTATCCATAGATACTGCAGCTAATCCATTAGCATTCAAATTACTCACATTTCTTCCAACAAATGTAATATCCGTATACAAACCATCCTGTTTTTTATATTCCTGTAAAGTTAACCATTTCTTATAATCTTTTTCATTAGAAGGATCAAAAAATCTTTGACCATACTTAGAGATATTTTCACTTTCATGTCTAAACTTATGAACATACATTTTCAGAATATCTTTCGGTATCACAAAATGATACTGTACTGCCCATATATAAAATGCTTTCTTAATCAAGCCTAATTTTGAACTATTATTTTCCATAACCAATATTTTACACGTAACAAACAATTAAAAAAAGTCTTATGAGAAATCAATCTCATAAGACTAAAGATTACGCTCCTTCTGCAGGTGTCTCCGTATTCGTATCCGGCGTTGGTGCTGGCTCAACAGGTTCTGGTGCTGGCTCAACAGGTTCTGGTGTTGGCTCAACAGGTTCCGGTGTTGGTTCAACTGTTGGCTCTGGTGTAGGTTCAGAAGACGTTGTAGGACTAGTAGATGCTGATGGACTTGGACTATCTGCAGGTTCTGAAGATTCACTTGGCTTTGGAACATCAGCAGGTCTGCCATCATCTGTAATGCGAGGCTCATTATAAACCTCTTGAGATACAGGATCTGGCGTAAATGTATTCGCAGCAGACCAGCTGACAGATGCTGGAGTATCTGGAGTAGCAGTTGTACTCAAATTACGCTTAATTGCGTTTGCACAGTCTTGAATTGATCCATTAAATAATCGATAAATCCAAAGATCCATTTGCAGACTACTATTCCACAAGTTAGCTGCGTATCCATAAACTCTAGAAGATTCAAAGTCAAACAATCCAGAGATATTGTTTGAATCATAATATCTCTTAGATTTCTGTAGAGCATAATTAATGAATCCTGTCATTTGTTCAACAGTAAAGTTAGTTTTAATGTTATCTCCAGCAGCATCCAATACATTCAAAAACATCTGAGGATCTTTTGAAGACATAATCTTTTGAATAATTTGTTCCATAACTTCCTGCTGGTGTCTTTGTCTAGCAAAATCTCCATCTGGGAAAGCCATACGTTCTCTTACAAATCCAAGTGCTCTTGCACCATCAAGATATACATTTTCTCCAGCTTCAAGTCTAAATACAGCTAACTCATCTGTATAAATGTTCCAGCATTGTGCATCAAATGACACTGGAATATCCACAACAACGCCACCGACTGCATCAACTACTTGTACAACAGATGCAAAGTTGAATTCAATTGTATAGTCAATATCAATTCCCATTAAATTTTCAACTGTTTTAACCATACATGATTCACTGGAAGCATGTGCTGCATTGATTTTTTCACTTGATCCATAACAAGAGATAGGAACATAAGAGTCTCTTGCGATAGAAGTCATTGTGACTTTCATGGAAATTGGATTTACAGACATCAAGATAATAGAATCGGCAAGACCTTCATTTTCACCTGTGACAAGTACCGTAAATGGTTCTTTTGTAATATCTTTGTTTGCACCAGTTTCACTTTCTGAAGTAATTGTTTCAGAGAAATCTAAAATAGATTGTGTGTCAGGAAGATAAGCTGATAAGTTTTCATCTTCTTCAAATTGAGACTGATAATTCACAGGTAAAACAGCACAGTCAACAGCACCAGTAATTAAATTAGAAAGAAGATCAGTATATCCATTTACTTCAACATATTCAACATTTGTATTACTGGAAGAAAGTTTGGTTTTTGCGATTTCTTCTGTCTTTGTACCTTTCGCAACTCCTACTCTTCTACCTTCAAGATCCTTAACATCTGTAATCGGATCACCGCTTGTACCGCTGTAAATTACTAAAGATGCGGAAACTTCTTCTTCCTTCTTTTCTCCTGTAATCTTGTTAACATTCTTATTCACTCTTCCAAGTGCATAGAAGCCATAGCCTCCGCCACCAACAAAGAGTGATAAAACAATGACAGAAATTACAAACAATGCAATTTTTCTCGTGCGAATCATTAAAATGACTAATAAGTCCAATAAAAGAAGAATCGCAAGTACTACAATATTGATCATCATAAAAATATTCTGACCAATACTAGAGAACTTTGTTGTATTAAATAAAATATAAACAACAAGAATATTCGCTACAATTGTAAAAATTGTAACAATAATATTTAAAACGGTTGGCTCTTTTTTGAATTCTCCCTTTTTAGGTTTCTTAGACTTTTTATTCTTTGGTGTTTGTGGAGGGATATTGTTTCCACCACCATTAGAATCATCTGTCATTGTTGGCAACTGGGCAGTCTGCTCTGTTGCCTCTAACGGTGAATCAGGTTGTTCAATTTCCACTGGTACATCAGGAAATAATGGAGCAGAACTTTTCTGATCCTCATCTTCATTCATAAATGCTTTTAAGTCAAAAGCAGAATTACTCTTCTTTGGTGTTTCTTCGTCTACTGGCTTATTGAAATTAAATGCTGGGATACTTGTGCTCTTTTCCTCATCATTTACAACTTTAGGCTGTTCTGGTTCACTTCTAAAAGAAGAATTAAAGTTGAATGCTGGAATGCTTGTACTATTTGATACATTTCCCAATTCTTCTGGTTCATTAGGAAAAGAAGGTGTATCTGTATGATCTAGATTCAAATTATCAAAAGGATCTCTCATTATTCAATACCTCCTATTTCCCATCTATCGTTATTATTCACTACATGGAATGTAGCGGATGTCTGAATTTCAGATGCATTCATTTTTGTATCAGAATCATATTCCCATGAAGCTTCAACATTGACGCATGGTAAACCTGCAGATTGTTCATCACCATTTCCATCTGTATATGTCACAGTATAATCATCGACTCTAGAAACATTATTGATTGTCACTTTCTTCACTTCAATCAAAGAACTTCTACCATCCTTTGATAGATATAAATCCATATCTTTATAGAAGTTATACAATGTATAAGTTTCAAAGTCAGACTGCTTTGGACTATAAATATATTGCATGCCGCCAATATCATAGTTACCATCTTTATTTGTCCATGTGTAATACTGGCAGATAAAGTTCTTTACAACTGTTTCCGCAATTGCTTCTTCCCCTGTATATGTATTACCATTTTCATCTTTTACGTCTTTTCCTTTGACAGCTTCATTCAATTCTTTGAAATATTTTTTGTTGATATCTGTTGGGTTATTTCCAATAGAATATTTCTCATTGGAATACTCGTTATCAACCTTTTCTGTTTCAACAGTATCACCATTACCTGTATTGCTTGTTTTAATCTTGTAAATATTAAAACCAAGCGCTGCGACAATACCAATCGCAGTTATGCATAACAAGATTGTTAAAATACCACTGATTTTTACTTTTTTCTTTTTATTCATAGAATTAGCCATACATCCCTCCTTTTTCATCTAAAAAAGTGTCCGAATTATTTTAACACAGTGGACACTTCCATAAAAGATTGTGTGTAACTTCACACAATTCACAAACACTATTCTTCCATCAATCTTTCAACCATTGCATATAATGCTTTTGCACTATTAAAGTTCGGGAGTTTAGGAGTTGTAAAAAATATCGAATTTAAGATCGTGGCTTATTTACCACGTTTTTTTATGCTTATTTTTGTCA
>QQXM01000016.1 GCA_014610835.1 Erysipelotrichaceae bacterium 7770_A6 | reverse complement strand
CAAAAGAGGATTTCAGAAATAACATCTGAAATTCTTTTTTTGACTAAAAGCTCAAATTTATTGTTTAATTTGTAAAAATTTTGTATAATACATTAGCACTTGCGGATATGGCGGAATTGGCAGACGCGCTAGTTTCAGGTTCTAGTGGGGAGACCCATGCAGGTTCAAGTCCTGTTATCCGCACTGTAAAGCCTTCTTGTAAGGCTTTTTTTGTTTTTGATGTGTAGAACATGATAAAGTAAATGTATGCAGAAAACGATAGAAAATATGATTTCACACATTTGTTTATATATTGATCAGTTAATATTTTTTAGAATTCACATTCCATGGAAGCATCATTATAGAAGAGAAAGAATTCAGCTATATCCCAGTGAAGAATTATGTCAGATAATTCGTGAAGCAGGTGGTGATATTCAGCATGATATCGCATATCCAGCATATTATGACAATATTCTGTATGATGGAGATATTCTTTGTACAAAGTGTGGATGCAGAGATTTTGAAAATAATCAGGAATTAATGGATAACGTTGATATGGAATTTCTTGAAAATGTTGATCATTATTATGAAGCATATAAATACTTTTCTTTGACGTTATGGCTAGATCGTAAACTGCATCCAGTAGAATTGGATCCTGAATCTAGTAAATGAGAATCGTGTATTTGTAAAGATATTTTTTATGTTTTCAGCAAATTTGGAATAAAGTTCCAAATTTGATTTTTGATTGTGAAAATATTTACAAAAAGGCAAGAAATACTGTATAATACTTTCCTCAAAAGAGGGGGAAAATAATGAAAAAATCTTTTACAGCACTTTTAGCTGCATCTTTAATGCTGGCTGGATGTGCAAGCTCTGCAGGTTCTACTGCAAACGCTTCTGGAAAGACTTTTACTGGTTCTTCTACAGGTATGCAAGGTCCAGTAACAGTCACTTTATCTGTTGATGGTGGAAAGATCACAAACGTAGAATTAACTGAAATTTCAGAAACACCATCCATTGCCAGTGTAGCAATGGAAAGAATTCCACAACAGATCGTTGAGCATCAGACAACAACTTTAGACACAGTTACTGGTGCAACATTTGCATCCAATGCGATTATGCGTGCAGCTAGTGAAGCTGCAAAGGCTGCTGGTCTTGATATGGACAAGCTCGAAGCAAACGCATATCATGCTGAAGCTGGTAAAGACGAAGTCTGGGATACAGACTTGTTAGTTGTAGGTGCTGGTGGTGCAGGCTTTTCTGCAGCTACTACTGCTGCACAAGAAGGTGCTGAAGTTATCATGATTGAAAAGAGCTCTGTTGCTGGTGGTAATACATTAATGCAGGGTGGTGCATTCAATGCGAATGATGACGATGCACAGGCTGAAACAATTTTAACAGAAGCACAGAAAACAACATTAGATGGCTATTTAGCACTCAAGGCATCTGATGAAAAACTACATTTTGATGCATTCCCTGAATGGAAAGAAGTATTAGCTGACTTGCAGGCTGATATTAAGAAATTCTATGCTGAAAATGAAGGTAAGACTGCTGGTAAGGATCTGCCTGGATATGATTCTGTTGAATTACATATGTGGCACATCTATACAGGTGGTTTAAGACAAATGAACGATGGCAAGTGGGTTGCCAGTGATATCGATCTTGCTAGAACACTTGCTGAAAATGCACTTGGAACATATGAATGGTGCGTTGATTCATTAAATGTTGAAGGTCAGTATGGCAAGGGTGCTGGTGAATCTTTATTCACAGTTCTTGGTGCAATGTGGCCTAGAACACATAAGTTCATGACTTCTACACCACTCATTGATACTTTAAAAAAGGCTGCTGAAAAAGAAGGCGTTAAGCTCTATACAGAAGTTGCCGCAAAGTCATTGATTACAGATGAAAATGGTAAAGTTGTTGGTGCAAACTGTGAAAAGGCAGATGGTACAAAGGTTACTGTAAATACAAAGAAGGGTGTTATCTTAACATCTGGTGGTTATGGTGCAAATCCTAAGATGGTTAAGGAATATGACAACTACTGGGGTGATAATTTAACAGATCATACATTAACAACAAACGTTGGTACAAATACAGGTGATGGTATTGTTATGGCACAGGAAATTGGTGCTGGTACAGTTGGACTGGATGTTGTACAGCTCATGCCTTCTTCTTCTCCTATCAAGGGTACAATGACAGATGGTATCTGGGGTGATGCTTCTCAGCAGATCTGGATTGATGGCGAAGGTAATCGTTTTGTGAATGAATATGCTGAACGTGATGTACTTGCTAAGGCTTCTTTAGCATTAGACAATGGAATCTTCTATATTATTTACGCTGGTAAGGATGTAAATGAAAATGGTGAATTACAGGGTGCAACTTTAGATGATAGCTTATTTGGAACAACAGTACAGTCTATGGTTGATAATGGACATGTATGGTATGGTTCAACATTAAAAGAATTAGCTGAAAATTCTAAGACAAGTGCTGGTGGAGCAGCTCCAGCTTTCTCTGAAGAAGCATTACGTGCAACAATTGAAAAGTACAACACATATGTAGCAAATCAGAAAGATGATGATTTTGGAAAAGAAGTGCTTGCAGGAGCAATTGATATTGATGCAATTGAAAACAATCCAGATGCAGGATTTGTAATCTCTCCAAGAAAAGCATCTATCCATCATACAATGGGTGGTGTTCAGATTAATACAAATGCTGAAGTATTAGATGAAAGTGGCAATGCAATTGATGGCTTGTGGGCTGCAGGTGAAGTTACAGGTGGTATTCATGCTGGTAATAGACTAGGTGGTAACGCTGTTGCTGATATCTTCACATTTGGTCACATTGCTGGTGCATCTGCTGCGCAATAATAGATCGGAAAGTGGTTTACTCATTTTGGTAAACTGCTTTTTTTATATTTCAGGATTTGATAAAATAAATGCATGTCAGATCTATTTGAAGTTTCAAGTGAACAAGAAAGAAAAAAAGATGAACCACTTGCTGCACGTATGCGTCCAGCAACACTGGATGAAGTAATTGGCCAAAAACATATCATTGGAAAAGATAAACTGCTGTATCGTGCAATCAAAGCAGATCAGATCAGCTCTATCATTTTTTATGGTCCTCCAGGAACAGGAAAGACAACACTTGCAAAAGTGATTGCTAATTCAACCAGCGCTGATTTTGAACAGGTCAATGCGACGATTGCTGGAAAGAAAGATCTTGAATTGATCGTTGAAAAAGCAAAAGAGAATTTTGCACAATATTCTAAGAAAACAATCTTGTTTATTGATGAAATTCATCGTTTTAATAAGGCACAACAGGATTTCTTGCTGCCATATGTTGAAGATGGTACTGTGACTTTAATTGGTGCTACAACAGAGAATCCATATTTTGAAGTCAATGGTGCTCTTTTAAGCAGAAGCAGAATCTTTGAATTAAAGCCACTTAGTAAACAAGATCTTATGGATCTTATTCAAAAGGCAGTGGATGATCCTATTAAAGGAATTGGCATGTATAATGTCACAATTGATGAAGATGCAAAAGCATTTTTGGCAGACAGTGCAGATGGAGATGCTAGAACGGTATTAAATGCATTAGAACTGGCATCTATTACGACAGATCCAGATGAAGATGGGAATGTTCATATTAGTTTAGAAGTGGCTGAAGAATGCATCCAGAAGCGTGCGATTCGCTATGATAAAACAGGTGATAATCATTATGATACGATTTCTGCTTTTATTAAAAGCATGCGTGGATCTGATCCAGATGCAACGCTGTATTATTTGGCTAGAATGTTAACGGCTGGAGAAGACATTCGCTTTATTGCAAGAAGAATCATGATTGCTGCGAGTGAAGAGTGTGGTGTTGCAGATCCTAGAGCACTGGAAGTCGCAGTAAACGCAGCTTTAGCGGTAGAAAGAGTCGGCATGCCAGAAAGCCAGATCATACTGGCAAATGCTGCGTGCTATGTTGCATGTGCACCTAAGTCAAATGCTGCAAGTGCAGGTATCTTTAAAGCAATGGAACTTGTACAGGAAACAGGTAATCTTGAAATACCTTCATATCTAAAAGATGCACATTATAAAAGTGCAGCGAAACTAGATCGTGGTGTTGGCTATAAATATGCGCATGATTATCCAAATCATTTTGTTCCACAGCAATATTTACCAGATAAAATCAAAAATGTTTCACTATTTGAGATGAGTGATGTTGCCTATGAAGGTAAATTAAAGAAATATTACGACATGATTGGTAAAAAGTATCATGCTGAAAAGAAAAAGTGAAAGTAAACACTGTAAAATAGTGATACAATAAACGGGTAAAATTAAGGAGAATACTCATGGATTACAATCTTTATGAACCAAGAACATTCGAAGAAGCAAGAAACAGTGCAGATGCACTCCTTGCTGGAAATACTGTAGTTTTGAATTTACATCGCTTAGATCGTGCAACAGCACAACGATTTATCGATTTCTTAACTGGTACAGTTTATGCTTTGCACGGTAAGATTGAAAGAGCAGGAACAAATGTAATTATCTGTGTTCCTATAGAATCTCAAATTACAGGTACAATTGAACTTTAACGAAAAATCGGGATATATCATCCCGTTTTCTCTTTACTCATGAACTTTTTTTTGTATAATACATTTTGGATTAGGAGAACACCTGTATGCCTGATAAATTAAATCTATTTACGCATAATGGATTATTCCATGCGGATGACGTATTTGCTGCAGCAATGCTTTCATTGCTGAGTGATGATGTCAATATTGTAAGAGGCGGGGATGATGATGTCCCTGAAGATAAAGAAAACTGGATCATCTTTGATATTGGTGGAGGAGAATTAGACCACCATACGGAAGAATGTAAACAAAGAAATGAAACACATCCTGGAACAGATGTACCATATGCAGCTTGTGGGCTTGTCTGGAGAAAATATTATCGTGATATCTTAGAGACACAGAATTGTCCAGAAAGGTATTATGATTCTGTTTATACAAAGATGGAGAAATCTCTTGTTCTTGGCATTGATGCAAATGATAATGGTTTTGACTATATTATGAATACAATGGAATCGATGCCAAACATTCTTGATAAACAGAAATCAGCAATTCAGCATATTTCACAGACGGAATTTACGATTTCACAAGTGATTAAAGATTTTAATCCTAGCTGGGAAAGTGACAGAGATCCATATGAAGCATTTATGGATGCAATGTCTTTTGCACAGGATGTATTTTTGAATCGTCTGGATTCTATTATGGATGCGCTGGATGGAAGGGATTATATCCTTCAGCATATTGATTATTCTGCAGGACATCTAATGATTCTTGAACACTTTGCACCATGGCAGGGTGTTGTTACTTCACAATCGAATAGCAATCCAAAGGCAGAAGATCTATGGTATGTGATTTCACCTGCTTTAAGAGGTGGCTGGAATATTCAATGTGTGTTAGATGATCCATCAGATCGTACATCTTATAGACATCCACTTCCAAAGGAATGGTATGGTCTTAGAAAAGAAGAATTACAGAAATGCAGTGGGGTAGAAGATGCAATCTTCTGTCATCCTTCTGGATTTTTAGCAGGATGTCAAACACAGCAGGGAGCGATGAAAATGGCAAACATCGCAATGAATGATAAAGGAGATAAATAATGGCAGAAAGACATAAAGATTATTTTGCGTTTGAAACGATTCGTGATGCGGAACAGAAAATCGTTTGTTACTATGTAACAATGATTGGAACGATTGAAGAAGAAGGTATTGTTCATATTCGTACAGATTTAGGTGAAAATCAAAATCAGAAGATGGCATTTGGAAGACTTTCTATCTACAACCAGGATCGCAAGATTTCTACATTATTAAGAGAGTTGAATTGTAGAGACTACCGTCATGAATCCAATGGAGAAGGTTCTAGAGATATTGTTTCCTTTACTGCAAAAGACTGGAGAGCAGATGAAGTATACGGTTTAGAAGAAGGTGATCGTGTACTGATTCAGGGAAAAGCATATGTGAGAGAAAACAATCAGGAAAAATATCCTGGACGCGCAAATGAAATCTCTATTACAACTTCCGGTATCTTCAAGATTGGCAGTTCCTCAGAAGTAGTCATGGATCAAATTGTCATTGCGGCGTGTTTTGGACTTGCTAGAGTGTGTGCTGCAAATACAAAAACACCGGATACGGAAAAGATTTTGATGGATGTTCTGCATAGTGAAAATGATCCTCAGCAATTGATTGCTTTGATTCATGAAGAGAAAGATAAGATTTCTCCTGGATGTAAATTGTGTCAATCGAGGTGTGGAAATACAGATGATATCTTTGTGGAAATGAAAGAAGATTCTTTCATGAAGAAATCATTTGATCTTTGTTTCCAGACAAAAAATGCTTCTTTGGTATTAGAAGCATTTGCGAGAATTTCTTATCAAATGGATGATGCAGAATATAAGGATATTTATCGAAGACTGAAAGAAAGCGTATGATGCTTTCTTTTATTTTTGATTATCGAACCATGCAAGTGCGATAGCATCTTCACCAGCATATGTACCAATGGTTGGACCAATTTGTGTAATTGGAAGGTTATCTGTTTTTCCTTCATATAATGCAGAAGAATCTTTGATGTATTTGTCTAGTTTAGCTGAAGAAAGACCTGAATAGCCTAAAGCAAATGGTCGTGAGAAATCAATACCGCCATATTTATCAATCTGGCTGACAAGCATGTTATTTCCACTTCTAGATCCTCTTGCTTTTCCTACGGTAATGATTTGACCATCTTCAATAGAAATAACAGGTTTGATACCAAAAAGAGAACCAGCCGCATACGCAACTGCAGAAATTCTTCCACCTTTTTTTAGATATTCCAGTGTATTCATCAATGCGATGATACGTACATGACTCTTTTCTTTTTCTAAGGTATCAACAATTTCCTGACATGTCTTTCCTTCATCTCTTAACTGTACTGCACGCTTAACAAGAAGACCTTGTCCTAAACATGCACTTCTTGAATCAATGACATGGACATTGTTCTTTCCTTCTGAAGCAAAGCATGCATTGCGATAGCATCCACTTAGTTCTGATGCAATTGTGATGATAATACATTCATCATCTGTATCTGTTGCTTGTTCATATTCATATGGTGTGATCTGTGATGTTTTTGGCAGTGCATCTTCTTCAATCAATAACTCATAGAAGCGTGATTTACTTAACGTAAAACCATCAATATAATCTTCATTACCAATATGTAAATGAATTGGTAAAACTGTAATATCTAATTCTTTTGCCATACTCTGTTCAATATCAGAGGATGATTCTGTAATAATACGAATACTCATATATACTCTCCTTTGTTGGTTAACAACGTGAACCATTATAACAAAGATTTTAAATATCTGATAGAATTATTTTCAAGATGAGGTAAAACATGCAGGAATTATTAAAATTAGAAGAAGCAGCACATGTATATTTAGAAGATGCATCTGAAGAAAATGAAAAGAAAATGATTAATGAATTACTTCAGGCAATCATTCATGATAATGAAATTATTATTTATGGGGAACCACTTGAAGATGGATCGATTGATCCAGGACATATGCAGGTAGAAATGGATGATCGTTTTTACTTTCATGTCTATACTTCAAAGAAAAAGTTTGATCAATGTTGTTCTGCTCGTGCTTATACATTGAACATCAAAGCATTATTAGATCCAATTTTTCAAGAAGATACATTTGGTGGAATTACATTGAATTATAAAAAGAATGAAGAAGTTGTTCTGATTCCAAAAGAAAACATTGTTTATTATATGAATGCATATATCAAAAAGAATGCCTAGGCATTCTTTTTTAAGTATTCTTCCAATTGTTCAACAGTATCAACAACTGTGACTGCACCTGCTTCAATCATGGATTGTTTGTTTCCATATCCCCAATTGACACCAATACAAGGTATTGCATGTTCTTTTGCACCGAGTACATCAAAATCTGTATCCCCAATCATGATGGCATCTTTTACATCTTGTTTTTCTAGTAAATAGGCAATGACCGCACTTTTATTTTCTCTAGAAGCATCTAAAGAAGCGCCTGCAATTTCTTCAAAGTACTGGCTGAGATGGAAATGTTCCAGAATTTCCTTTGCAATGTTTTCTGGTTTACTAGTTGCAACAAATAAATGAAATCCATTTTCTTTCAAATCCTTCAGCATTTGTTCAATACCTTCATATGGCTGATTCTCAAATTTTCCAATCGTCGTATAGCGAGAGCGGAAGATTTGAATTGCCTGATCAACATCTTCTTCTTTTACACCAAATTCAGGAAATGTTTTTCTAAGAGGCGGGCCAACAAATACTGAAAGTTCTTCAGGTGCAGGGTGAGGGATTCCTAATTGATCTAATGCATAGGCTGCAGATCGTGTAATACCAATTCCGGATTCTGTTAATGTTCCGTCTAAATCAAATAATATCGTTTTCATGAATACTACTTTATCATAGATTTCCCATTATGTTCTTGTAATATTCATTTAATATTCACATACGTTGTATACTCTATAGGTGCATTAAGAAAGAAGGTACAGAATATGAATGAAATAAAAAATGAACAGACAGAACAGCCAAAAGTGATATATGTTGAAAGAAAGAAAAAACCATTTCCTTGGAAAACAATTGGAAAATATGCACTTTGTTGTGTGCTTTCAGGCTTGTGTGGATTTGGTGGAGGTCTATTTGCCAATTATGTAGATCGTCAGAAAACAAATAATGACATTCAATATAACTACAGTGATAATAATGGAAATGATTTTTCAATGATTCCTGGATTTGGTGATGGTTCATCAAATGAAGAAAGTGGCAATTCTCAAATTGAAAATACAAACCAGGCAGCATTAGGTGTAAAAGTTAAAGAGACAAGTGATGGTGTCTATATTGCTGGCTTTTCTTCTAATTCCAATGCAGAAAGTGCTGGCTTGGAAATTAATGACAAGATCGTTGGTATCGATGGTAATAAATACAGTACATATAATGATATTGTAAGCTACATTGGTACAAAAAAAGTCGGAGATACAGTGAAAGTCAGTGTTGAAAGAGATGGAGAAGAGAAGACTGTGGATGTTGAATTAACAGAACGTGCATCTCAAACAACATTGCCAGGTTCTTCTAGTTCCTCTATTTACTGATTAAGAAAGAAGTGTTTCTTTCTTTTTCTTTTCATGAAGCGTATACTTTACATGTGCTAAATATGGAGGACAACATAAATGAAAGATTATGCACCAATTAAAGAAGGTAAAGTACGCGAGATTTACGATGTCGATGATGCGTTGATCATGGTAGCGACAGATCGTATTTCTGCCTTCGATGTTATCTTGAAGAATCAGATTACAAAAAAGGGAACTGTATTGACACAGATGTCTAAATTCTGGTTTGAGTACACAAAAGATATCATGCCTAACCACATGATTTCTACAGATGTAAATGACATGCCTGAATATTTCAGAAAGCCTGAATTCACAGGTAATTCCATGCTATGTAAAAAACTCAATATGATTCCAGTTGAGTGCATCGTTCGTGGTTATATTACAGGTTCTGGCTGGGCAAGCTATCAGAAGACTGGTAAAGTTTGTGGGATTGAATTACCTGCTGGTCTAAAAGAAAGTGAAAAGCTTCCACAGGCAATCTATACACCAAGTACAAAGGCAGAAATTGGTGATCATGATGAAAATATTTCTTTTGAACAATCAATTGATGTATTGGAAAAAGCTTTCCCTTCACATGGTAAAGAATATGCTGAAAAGATTAGAGACTATACATTAGCACTTTATAACAAGTGTGCTGAATATGCTTTATCTAGAGGTATTATCATTGCTGATACAAAGTTTGAATTTGGTGTCAATGAAGATGGTGAAATCGTTTTAGGTGATGAAATGCTTACACCAGACTCTTCTAGATTCTGGCCATTGGAAGGATATGAAGCTGGTCATTCCCAGCCATCTTTCGATAAGCAGTTCGTAAGAGACTGGTTAAAGGCAAATCCAGACAGTGATTACAATCTTCCTCAGGAAGTGATTGATAAGACAATTGCCAAGTATCTGGAAGCTTATCAGTTATTGACTGGTAAAGAACTATAATTGTAAATAGTTTCAATAGAAAACAAATCCGATATGAAAAATATCGGTTTTTTTTGACCTTTTTTCAGGGAATTCTTAAAAAATCTGTGAATAAGAATAGTGAAGGAAGGTGGTATATATGAAAACCGATGAATTGAAATTTAAAAAATTTGAAGAAGAATGCAGGAGATATCTGTATGAGAAGGAAGCTCTTTTACAGCTGGAAAAGCGATTTGTAAAAGTAAATACTTCCAACACACATTACAACGACAACTGTTCACGCTATGATCCATTAAAGAAATATCGTTTTCTTGAAGCACATACAAATCATGTGAATCATGTCTTTAAACTGATGGAAAAAGAGTATGGCTCTCTTGTCGCAAATACGATCAAAGAGCAGATGACGCATTTTCATACGAATGAAGAAATTGATGAAGCTTATAAGAATTCTGTCATTTGCATTTTAAATAAAACTGAAAAGGGAGTGCGCGCATGAAAAGGAAAATCTATCGTTGTCTTCAGTTTCTTTTATCATTTTTTATTGCATTTACAATGCCTGTTTTTTCAATGTTTGAAGTACATGCAGATGGACTGGATGTGAATCAGGCAATCAATGAAATCATTGGTGGAAACATTGGAAATACATTTCATTATTCTTATCAGGGTGGTCAATATTTTGATCAGATTTTAACAAGCAACAGCAGTGAAGAGTTGTATAACATAGGCTTAGACTGTACGTCAGGCACGCTTGCAATTGTGTCAAAAGCAATCCGAAATGCAAATGGAGATCCATATAAGTATTTTGGTGAGTGCAGAGAGTATCTGAATACTGTTTATCCATATGAATTGGCAACACATTTTACGAATATGGAACAGATTGCATCTGGAATTGTGGATGTGAGTGTATTAGAACCAGGTGACATTATTGTGTATGGTCAAATGGGAGAAAAGGGCCATATGAATGTGTATTGTGGAAATGGACAGACATTTGATTTTGGTTCGAATGGAAAAGGAGCAACTGCAAACTATCGTGGATTTGCAAATTACATAACATATAAAACTTCCGCTTCTTCGACGACTGGTTCGTATCCAATCAGTGCAGTATATCGAATACATTTAAATAAGAAGGTTCAGTATGAAATTGTAAAGCTTTCTACTGATCCACTTGTTTCTGCTACAGCACAATATTCACTTGCAGGTGCTGTATTTGGGGTATATACGAGCAGTGACTGCAATGAAGCAAGTCGTATTGATACATTGACAAGTGATGCTTCAGGACATGCCAGAGGAGAAGCAACGGTTTCTAATGATGTGAATACATTGTATGTAAAGGAAATCTCTGCACCAGAAAACTTTAGAATTTCAGACGCATCCATTCATACAGTGATGATACAGGATGGAAGTGCATATGATGAATTCAAGGATGAGCCAATGTATGCGGATGGATCAATTGAAATCAGCAAGATTGATCAGGAAGGCAAGAAGAATGCTGCTTCGATGGCAGAAACACATTTTACGATTACATACTATGATTCTTTTGATATCAATGGCACAGCAACAAATACATTTACAATCAAAACACTTGCTGAATATGATGAAAGTGGTGTGAAGTATGTTGCGAGAATGGATGATGCACATCTTGTAGAAGGAGCATATATTCGCAATGCACAAGCAGAACCAGTCTTGCCAATGGGAACATATGTCATTCGTGAGACGAAAGCTGCAAGTGACTATACGATGGAAGGTGGATATTTTGAGAATGGTGTTCGTGTAGGCAGTCAGGAGCAGTTGATATTTATTGTTGATCATGAAGGTGATTCCATTGTGATGAAAGCTGGAAATCAATATTCACAAGGCATGTATGAAAAAGAGGAGCTCGTAAAGCGTGGAAGCTATGAGCTGCAGAAGAAAGACAAAGATTTATCTGCTGATCCGCTTCAGCCAGTTCGCTCTTTAGGTGATGCAACATTTGCATATGCTGAATTTGATTTATTTTATTTAGGCAATGGAAGTGAAGATGCTTCTATGATGATTGATCATGACGGAGATGGGATCGGCGATGGCAGCGAATTCATGCCATCTTTCACAACACCAGTTGATCATATCCAGCTGGATGAAAAAGGATATTACTCTACACCAAACGAAACATATTTAGCGTATGGAAATTACAGGCTTGTTGAAACAAAATCACCAGTTGGATATTCAAAACTGGATGGAGAACAGCCAGTCACAATTGATTTTTCTATTACAGAAGATAAAGAAAAGAAATATCTAGAAGCAATTGAAAAAGTGTATGAAGGTGATATCCAGATTGTGAAAACACAGAATTCTAACCAGTCCTCTTCTTTTACAAAACCGGAACAAGGTGCTGTATTTGATATTGTATTGAAGAAATATGTTTTACAGGAAGCCAATGGCAGAGAAGTAGATCGTCAAATTGTTCTGGATGCATATGATAAAGCAAATACATGGAGCGGATATGATGCATCAAATCATTTTGTGAATGGATATGCAGATAAAGAATATGATCAGATTACTACAGATGTGAATGGCTGTGCAAAAACAAAGATGCTTGCCTATGGTGACTATTATCTTGTACAGGTTTCTTCCGCAAATGAAATGAAAATCATTGAAGATGTTCAGGAATTTTCGATTACACAAGAACATCAGCCAACATTACAATTCTATGCAACAAATAATGTTAAGGGATATGTGTTAAAGATCTTCAAGAAAGATGCAGATACAAATGAAAGAGTTACATTCACTTCATCAGCATTTAAAATCCATATGCTAAAAGATATGAATGGCAATGATGTATCGCATTCCACGACGAAAGATACATCTTTATCCACACGTTTAGTGAATGGATATGTTGTACAGACTCTTGGAGAAAATAGTGAAAAAACAAATGTAGATGTATTTATGACAGCTTCTAAAACAATGGCTTTATCGAATGATAAACTTGAAGAAGGTGTTTTCTATGGTGTGAATAACAATAAAAAAGACAATGTAGATAGCTGTACGAGCTTACCTGTAGAGTTATATCCAGGAGAATATCAATTGGAAGAAGTTGTTACAAGTGATGGCTATATCACATCTTCCCCATTACCTTTTACAATTCGACAGGAATCCATTACACGAATGAATGATGCGAAACAGAATATCATTGAAATTGAATTTAAAAATACAAGATTAAAAGGTGATGTTTTCTTTAATAAAGAAATCGTACATTATGAAAATGCGGATACATCTTTGATTCATAATGATTTAACACAGTTTGGTTTTACACTGTATGCAAAAAATGACATTTATTCGAGTGATACTGGTGCATTGATTGTTAGAAAAGATGAAAAGGCAAAACGATTGACAACAGACATCAATCAGCCATATGCATCCATTGAAGAAACATATCCAGATACTTCAGGAAATTTTGCTTTCACTTCCTTGCCGCTTGGGGAATACTATTTAAAAGAAACGACAGTTCCAGATGGTTTTGTGAATGAAAACCGTGTATGGGATATCACAATTGAACAGTCTATGTTTGATCATTACATTGAAGAACAGACAACACTTCCATTACATTTAGGAGAAGTAACAGATCGTTCTATAGAGAAGGATGATGTGCGTACAGTCATTCAAGGAGAATCTACAAATACATACAAGATTACAAATGACGTAACAAAAGTCAGTATTTCTAAAAAAGATATTACAAATGATGAGGAATTAGAAGGTGCACAATTAAGTGTACTGGATGAAAATGAGAATGTTGTAGATACATGGATTTCTAAAAATCAGCCACATACAATCGAAGGGCTGAAAGAAAATGGAACATATACTTTACGAGAAGACCTTTCTCCATTAGGCTACTACCAGACAACAGATATTTCATTTACTGTCAATCAAGGAAAACTTGTGCAGCAGATTGAAATGAAAGATGCGCCAGTCATGTACAAAATTAAAAAAGTAGATGAAAATGGAAATATCGTCAGTGGTGTGAAATTGAAACTGTTTGATCGTACAGATCAGGAAGAAATTCCATTAGAAAATGATGGTATTACAACAGAAAAGCCATTTATTTTAGATAAAGTATTAAAGACTGGACATACATATGAACTGATTGAAGAAGAAATTGTCGCAGGTGTTTTTCAAGCAGCAAATCTAACGTTTGTTGTACCAAAGGTTAATAATGATGCAGCATGTATCACAATTACTATGGTCGATGAAACAACAGGTGTGTTTGTGAATAAAGTGGATCAGTATGGGGATAGTGTTGTAAATGCAAAGCTAGAGATTCTAGAAGCAGAAGAGAATGAAAATGGTGAAGTTTATGCATTAGAAGGTGTAGAACCTGTATATGCATTTACGACAGATGGAAGACAACATGATATTTCTTCTTATGTCAAAGGCAGTGATGATACA
This sequence comes from Erysipelotrichaceae bacterium 7770_A6, assembly GCA_014610835.1. Lineage (GTDB taxonomy): Bacteria > Bacillota_I > Bacilli_A > Erysipelotrichales > Erysipelotrichaceae > Bulleidia. Next base: position 14,481 of record QQXM01000016.1, on the reverse strand, counting down.
AAGAAATACTGGTATATCTTAAGAGAAGTAGAATCTCCATTTGGTTATGCAATGATGGATGATATTGCATTTTATGTAACTGGGACAAAAGAAAATGTGCAGTTTATTCAGGCAATGGATATGAAAAAAGATGTTTGTATCAAAGTGGTGAAAAAAGATGCTTCTTCTAAAGATACATTGCTCAAAGGTGCAACGTTTACGCTGTATGATAAGAACCATCAGATTGTAAAAGATAAAGATGGAAACGATTGTATTCTGACAACAGATGATTCTGGTACAGTGCTGTTTGAAATTCCATATGATGAAGGCTATTACATCCAGGAAACAAAAGCACCACAGGGATATCAATTAAATCAAGCAAAATTTGATGTTGTATATCCAGAGAACTACACATTTCTTGAACCACTTGTCATTCAGGTAGAAGACAAGCCAAATGAAACAGTCAATACAGAAGATCAATCTAAAATATTCTTAGAAGTATGTGTATTGATTTCATCTATCACTGTTGGTGGGGTGTGGATGCGTATGAAACACGTTTACCGATAAAAGAAAAGTAGAGCGAGTCTCTACTTTTTCTATAGATGCATGATGAGATATATTGTAAGTGCAATTAGAAGTATTGCAAATAAGAGAAACAAGAATAAATTCTTTTTATCAATGGATTTTCCTTGCTTTGTGAAATTTCTTTGATAGCTTTGTAATGTCATATCCATTCTATCCAGCCATGTTTTTGCGATTGTTTTAGAAATATGTACGCTTTCTCCATGAGAAGCATTGTTACAGTTTAAACGGATGTCATGAAAGAGGGAACGCTTGGAAGAAGTGATGTAGTTTTGTGCGTGTAGAAATGAAATGCGGTTGTATAAAGTATCAGATGGAATTTTTTGTGTATTGATAAAGATTTGATAGTTTTCATTCAGCTGATAATATTCGACAAGTGATTTTGTGAGCTGATCTACTGTACTTCTCATATTTGTGGCAAAAGATGTATCATCAAAATCTTTTTGATAGATGGTATTTGCTTTTTCATAGCATTGTAAAGCATTCTGATAATGATGAATTGCCTCATTGGATGCGGTGAGTCTTGGCTGCAATGTAACTGGGATTTCATATGTCATTCCTCGACTTTTTGCATAGACTTCATTTGTACGAAATTTTGTTTTGGAATCAGTAAACATAAAATGAGAGAAGGAATAGTTCTTTAAATGTGATGGATTGATGAATGAAGAAGTGTCTGGATTTGTTGCACCAATAAATGTAATGGTGTCATTTGGATAAATTCCTTTTTTGACATATGTATATTTTGTACAGCCAACATATAATGTTTTGTTTTGCTGATTAATAAAAACAGCGTATGAAATATGCTTTGCAGGATCACCAGAAAGCGTATTTCCACGAAATTGAATATCCATGTTTCTTTCCTTTCTAAATTTCATTTTAAGTATAACATGACAAAGTAAACATGAAATTGAGAAATCTTTCACATGATTTTCACATAAAAAATTTATAGAACCATCAAAAAAATTTCTATTTAAATATTGTAAGCGTTTTCCTAAAATACTAGTATCAAGTGAGGAACAGAAAACACCTCACACAAGTTAATAGGAGGGAATATTATTCCATGAACAAGTTTTCAAAAGTTTTACTCGCTGGAACAATGGCATTAGGTTTAGGTGCTTGCTCTAGCAAACCAGCTGCTTCAGCAGGTGGCTCCGCTGCTACTAAAGGTGGCGATTATGCTGACAAGAAAGTCGGCATCGCAATTTATCAGTTCAATGATAACTTTATGACATTATTCAGAACTGAACTCGAAGACTACTTAGTAAGCAAGGGATTCGACAAGAGCAACATTACAATTACAGATGGTGCTAACGACCAGGCTACTCAGACAGCTCAGATTGATAACTTCATTACACAGGGTGTAGACGTTATGATCGTTAACCCAGTTAACTCTTCTTCAGCTCCAACAATTACTGATAAGGTAACTTCTGCTGATATCCCACTTGTTTACATCAACCGTGAACCAGATGAAGAAGAACAGAAGAGATGGAAGGATGAAGGCCTCAAGGTTACATATGTAGGTGCTGACGCTAGACAGTCCGGTACATACCAGGGTGAACTCATTCTTGAAACAGAAACAAAGGGTGATATCAATGGTGATGGTGTTGTTTCATACATCATGATCGAAGGTGACCCAGAAAACGTAGACGCTCAGTACAGAACAGAATATTCTGTTAAGGCTTTAACAGATGCTGGAACAAAGGTTAAGGAACTCGATGACGAAGTTGCTAACTGGGATCAGGCACAGGCTCAGGAAAAGGTTCAGAACGCTCTATCTAAGTATCCAGAAGCAGAAGTTGTATTCTGCAACAACGATGCTATGGCATTAGGTGCTCTTGAAGCTATCAAGGCTGCTGGCAAGACAGTTGGCAAGGATATCTACTTAGTTGGTGTTGACGCATTAGCTGATGCTTTAGATAAGGTTGAAGCTGGCGAAATGACAGGTACAGTATTAAACGACCACATCGCTCAGTCTCATGGTGCTGCTGATGCTGCTATGGACTACCTCGATGGCAAGGATGTTGACTACAAGTATGTTAAGGACTATGTTAAGGTAACAAAGGACAACATCGCTGACATCAAGAAATCCTTAGGCTTATAATTTAAAAACTTAAGCATTGATTCTCATGAGTGTGGGTGCTCATAGCGGTGCCCACACTCATATCTTATTTAAAATGATTTAAAAAATTCTATCAATTCACGGAGTAAAGTGAAAAATTACGGAGGATAAAATGGCGGAATACAAACTTGAACTCAAGGGCGTATCCAAGTCGTTCCCTGGCGTTAAGGCACTTGATAACGTACAGCTGTCTCTACGACCTGGATCAGTACTCGCATTAATGGGTGAAAATGGTGCAGGTAAATCAACATTGATGAAATGTTTATTCGGTATCTATCATATGGATGCTGGTGAAATTTACATTGATGGAGAAAAAGTAGAAATCAAAGATCCTGATGATGCAATGGAAAAAGGTATTGCAATGGTACATCAGGAATTACAGCCTGTACCTGCAAGGTCTATTGCAGAGAATATGTATCTTGGACGTTTCCCGGTACACAAATATGGACCACTTCAGGTCATTGATCACAAGACAATGAATGAAGAGACAAAGAGATGGTTGGCTCAGTTAGGATTGGACTTTGATCCAACAGCATTATTAGGTACATTATCAATTGGACAGATGCAGTGTGTAGAAATTGCAAAAGCTGTATCTCATAACGCGAAAGTAATTATCTTTGATGAACCGACATCTTCCTTATCTGATAAAGAAGTTGAATTTTTATTCAAGATCATGAATCAGTTAAGAGATGAAGGTGTAGCTATGATCTATATCTCACATAAAATGGATGAAATCAAGCGTATTGCGGATGATGTTCAAATCATGCGTGATGGTCAGTACATTGGAACATGGCCAGCAAAAGAATTATCTATCGATGAAATCATCACAAAGATGGTAGGTCGTGAAATGACACAGATTTATCCAGAACATCATCATGAAATTGGCGATGTCATTCTTGATTGTGAAGATATTTGTTCTATTCATTCTAGAAGCTTCCAGCATGTATCATTCAATGTGAAAAAGGGTGAAATTGTTGGCTTCGGTGGACTTGTTGGTGCGCAGCGTACTGAATTAATGGAAGGTATTTTCGGTATTAGAAACCTTTCTAGCGGTACAATCACAGTCAATGGAAAACAAGTTACGATCAAACAGCCTAAAGATGCTATGAAGGCAGGCTTAGGCATGATTACAGAAGATAGACGTGGCACAGGTATTGTTGGATGTCTTTCCATCAAAGATAACGTTGGTATCACAATTTACAACAAACACTTGAAAGCTGGATTTGTCTTAGATCATCCAACAATCAATAAGATCGTTGATGATTCTATTCAACAGTTAAGTATCAAAACACCTAGCATGCAGACATTAATTTCTACTCTTTCTGGTGGTAACCAGCAGAAAGTAATCGTTGCTAGATGGCTGGCAAATGACCCTGATATTCTCATCATGGATGAACCTACAAGAGGTATCGATATTGGTGCAAAACATGAAATCTATGAAATCATGGAAAATCTTGCACAGCAAGGCAAGGCAATTATCATGATCTCATCTGAAATGCCAGAATTGATTGGTATGTCTGATAGAATCTATGTTATGAGTGAAGGAAAACTCACAGGTGAAATTACTGATCGTAACGACATGACACAGGAAAAGATCATGAGTTATGCTGCTCAGTATTAAAAAGGGGAAAGGAAAATGAAAAAGGATTTTAATTTAAAGGACTTTTTGATCAATAATGGCGTTGTCGTTGTCATGATCATTCTTGTCCTCTATACAGGTTTTACAAGTAATAACTTCTTTACAGTGAAAAACTTCCTGAATATTGCGGCAAATATGTCCTATAGACTTGTTATTGCATTAGGTATCGCAGGATGCGTTATCACTGGTGGCTGTGACCTCTCCGGTGGTCGTATGGTAGGTTTTGCTGCATGTATCTCTGGTACATTGTTACAGAATCTTGATTATTCTCAGAAATTCTTCCCAGGTATGGAACCATTGAATCCATTCTTAGTTATCTTGATCGTTATGGTTATTTGTGGATTGTTTGGTGCAATTACTGGTGCATTCGTTGCTTACTTACATGTTCCACCATTTATCGCTACATTAGGTATGATGGACATTATCTATGGTCTTGGTTTGATCTATACAGGTGCTACTCCATTAGGTGGATTTACTAGAGCATATACAACATTCTCAACGGGTAAATTCTTAGGTATATCTTATCTGATCTGGATTGCTATTATCGTAATGGCAATTACATGGTTCATCTTCAACATGACACGTCATGGAAAGTATATGTATGCAATTGGTGGTAACGCACAGGCTGCTGAAGTAGCTGGTGTTCCAGTAAACAAGACACTTGTTATCATCTATGCTAAGGCTTCTGCTTACTTCGCACTTGCAGGATTCATGCTCGGTGCAAAAGCTGGTGGTTCTTCTGTAAATACAGGTCTATCCTATGAAATGGAAGGTATTGCTGCTTGTGCTCTTGGTGGTGTATCCGTTACTGGTGGACGTGGTAAAGTATCATCTGCACTGATTGGTGTTGCTGTTCTTGAATTATTGAAGGCTGCATTACAGTACTTAGGTGTCGACCAGAACGCACAGTATATCGCTATCGGTATCGTTATCTTGATCGCTATTACACTTGATATTCGTAAGTACGTTCAGAAAAAATAATTTCAGGAAAATCCTATTAACAAAGCGTTCTTCGGAACGCTTTGTTTTATTAAACAGAAGTGAGATAATAGTAAACAAGGAAAGGTTGTCATATGAGTTTTGTAGAGTTTATTAATGAATCCTGGGTAACATTACTTTTAACATTTTTACCATTATATTATGCATTTCAACTATTGAAAAATGAAAGAATAGAGATGATTCGGCCAAAGGGCAGCAAGGCAATTGAAAAAAAGAAAAGAAAACCATATGCACATGATGCTGGTATGATCATGCTGTTTACTGGTATTTCTATGGGATGTATTACAGTCATTCGTTTATTTTCACCAGTTGGTTCTTTGATTGGTTCCATTGTTGTATTTGCTGGATTTGTGTATGCATGGAAAAAAACACATGATGTGTATGAAAGATAACGATTATGAGAGATAAATATAAGGTTATTCTTGTCGATGATGAAATTGACGTTGCGGAAAGAATTGCAAATAAGATGCAATGGGAAGAACTGGGGTTTGAAAAACCTGTCATTTGTAAAAATGCATTAGATGCATTGGATGTTGCTGAAAAAATCCATCCTGAAGTTGTTATGACAGATATTACAATGCCATATATGAATGGATTACAGTTATCTCATAAGCTGAAGGAAGAGTATCCAAACATTCGTATTATTATTTTTTCTGGCTATGATGAGTTTGAATATGCACAAGAAGCGGTGCATATTCAAGCTGAAGAATATATTCTCAAGCCAATTGATGCAGATAAGTTAAAAACTGTTTTTACAAACATTCGCAACGACTTAGATAAAGAATATGATGAACGACAGAATATTTCAAAACTTGAATCGTATTATAATGATTCCTTGCCAATTTTACAGGAATCCTTTTACGCTTCTTTAATGGAAAATAAGTTTGCAAAAGATCAATTAGATCATTTTAAAGAAATCTATTCTATTGATTTGAACAGTCCATATTATTGTGCTGTGATCTTACATGTTTCTACACATACATTGAAAGAAAAAATGAATCCTTTGTATGTCAGCTTATCTGTAAAAAAGCTGGCAGAAGAAAAGCTGTGTGAACAATGGAAAGGTAAATTGTTTACGTATCAAGGAAATACAGTCATGATTGCGCAGTTAGATGCTTCAGAAAATGAAATTACAAAATTGACGGATGACTGTGATAAGTTTACGCGTCTAGCAAAGAGTGTAGTGGACGCTACAGTGACAATTGGTATTGGCAGAATCTGTTCACAGTTGATTGATATTTCTGACAGTTATAATGGTGCACGTTTAGCAGTCAGCTATCGTACATTGTATGGAACAATGAAAGCAATCAATATTAATGAAATTGAGCCAGATCAAGACGTGCAGCCTATATTTCTTGAAACAGATTCGTTAGATGAAGTATTTAAAAAAATGCGTGTGAATAATCAGGAAGGATTATCTCATGCCATTGATCAATATCTGGATAAATCTACGGCGAGCTTGACAAAAGTGCCTGAATTCCGTTTTTTTGTCATGCAGCTTGTCAGTGAACTGTATGGCTTTGCTTTAGCAAATAAACTTGAAATTTCAGAATTATTTACAAGCTATCATGAAATTATTCTTCAGGTTGAAAAGCTTGAATTGAAAGATTTGAATGAATGGATGAAAGATCATTGCTTTAAGATGCAGAGTATGATCAATGAAAAACGATCAAATACGACGAAGAACTTTATTGTAAAAGCAATTGATTATGCAAATGAAAAATATAGTGATCCAGATCTGACAGTTGAAAGTATCTGTGCATATCTGAATGTATCCTATGCATATTTTTCTACTGTATTTAAAAAAGAAACTGGAAAATCTTTTACAAGCTATTTAACAGATATTCGCTTAAAAAAGGCTGTTGAACTGCTGTTGGAAAAAGATGAAAAAACATATGTGATTGCACGTGACGTTGGATATACAGATCCCAACTATTTTTCCTATGTATTTAAAAAAGCATATGGTGTTTCTCCAAATAAATATCGAATGAAAATTCAGGAAGAAGTATGAGTGAACACAAGACATTCAAAGATAAATTTGATGATACATGCAACTTTAAGTCAATCAGCATTCAAGGCTTGATGCTGATTAGCTTTACTGTTGTTTCTGCAGTGATTGTCTTTGTTCTTGAAATTATTTTTTACAAATTCTTTTCAATTCAAAGTGCACAGACGATTATTCAATCAACAAAGCAGGTTACTTCACAAACTACAACAAATCTAGAAGATTATCTACAACAGATGAGACAATTATCTGATACTTTATATTACAATTCGATTAAAGAAATCGACATTTCTAATGCAACATGTGAAACAGAAATGAATATGTTATATGAAGCAAACAAAGATAAACTCATCTCTTTTGCGTTGTTTTCTGAAGATGGTAAATTGATTGCGGCTTCTCCAAATGCGGATTTAAAAGATGATGTCGATGTGAAAACACAACAATGGTTTCTAGATGCAGTAAGTGAAGTAGAAAACCTGCATTTTTCTCTTCCTCATGTACAAAACTTATTTGATGATTCTTCAATTCGCTATAACTGGGTGATTTCATTAAGCAGATCTGTCAGCTTGAACGATCATGGAAAAATGTGTGAAGGCGTTCTGCTTGTTGATATGAATTATTCCTATATTGAACAAATTCTAAATTCTGTGAATACTGACAATACAAATTTCTATACGTATTTAATTGATGGTTCTGGTGCTGTGATTTACCATCCAAAACAAATGCTGATCAATTCTGGTGACTATAAAGAAAACAATATGAAAGCAGCGTTGTATAAAGATGGTTTGCATAATGAAGAATTTGAAGGTGAAAATAGAAATGTTGTAGTGGATACAGTTGGATATACAGGATGGAAGCTGGTAGCAGTTTCTAGCGCAAATCCATCCATCTACGAAAATCGAGTGCGTTATATTGTAATTCTGCTTGTTGCGGTAACATTCTTAATCTTGATGTTTATTAACCGTTTTATTTCTCGATTTGTTTCTAGACCATTGTATGTACTTGCAGAATCTATTTCGGGTTTATCACAAGGAAGCAAAAAAGGATTGGAAATATTGCCAGGTGCTACGTCTGAAGTAAAACACCTTGGGGAAGTGATTCATTTTTATGAACAGAGTAATGAAAGACTTGTACATGATATTGTAAAAGAACAGGATGAAAAGAGAAAGAGTGAACTGGATGCCTTACAGGCACAGATCAATCCACATTTCTTATATAACACATTGGATTCCATTGTCTGGATGATTGAAGAGGGTGGAAAGCAGAAAGATGCGGTATTTATGATTACTGAACTTGCTTCATTGTTCCGTCTATCTTTATCTAAAGGAAAAACAATCATTACGATTGCGGATGAAATTAAGCACGGCAAGAACTATATGAATATTCAGGCAGTTCGATTTAAGAATCACTTTATATATGACTTTGATATTCCTGAAGAAATTGAAAAGTATTGTACAGTGAAACTGATCGTTCAGCCAATCCTGGAAAATGCAATATATTATGGTGTGAAAAATATGGATGAAGATGGAGAAATCCATGTTAAAGGCTGGAAAGAAAATGATGATATCTATATTACAGTCAGTGATAATGGATTTGGTATTCCTGAAGACTATCTGAAAACAATTCTTTCAGATACGGAACATAAAAAGGCACATGGTTCTGGTGTTGGCTTGATTAATGTTCATAAGAGAATTCAGCTTAGATTTGGTGAGCAGTATGGTATATCCATTGCTTCTGAATTGGATGAAGGAACATGTGTTACAATTCATATTCCAGCAGTTCCTTATACAGAAGAAAACCAGAAAGCTCTAGAAGAAGGAACATATTTTGAGAAGGAGTGATATCAATGAAGAAAAATAAACCATTCATTATTACAGTTCTCATTCTTTCTATCGTAATTATGTCAACGATATTTGCTTTGAGTTCTCCAACGGTTGAAAATATATATGAAATATCAGTCATTGTTCCAAATTCTTCCAATAATATGTGGAATCGCTTTGAGTCTGGTGTTAGAGAAGCTATGGACAATGAAAATGTCATTGTGAATATTGTCAATACAACAGATATGGAAACCCTGGCTGATCAGAAAAATCTGATTGATAAGGAAATTAGAAATGGAACGGATGGATTGATTGTAGAATTTATTTCTTCCAATGATACAGAAAAAGTTGTGGATGATATTGTTTCTAGAACAAATCTTCTATTGTTGAATACAAAATGTGCAATGTATGACATTGATTTGAAAAAAGTTGATACGGTAACATTAGATGATGAATTGATTGCGACAACATTAACATCGCAATTGTTTGATCAGGTGGGAAGAGATTTAAGATTTAAGCGTGTAGGGATTCTTGCGAATAATGTTGATCAATATAATATGAAAAAACGTCTAAATACTGTAGAAGATATTTTAGATCACGCAGGTGCGAAAATTGACTGGATTGTCAGTGGCAGTTCTTCAGAAATGGAAGAACAGCTGAAGTTTGTTGATATTCCGAATTATATGATTGGATTAAACAGTGTTTCTCTTGATTCTGGAATTGATTTTGCGAAGAAATATAACATTCCTTTATATGGTATTGGTGGATCGGATCAGAATGTTAATGCATTAGATGAAGGAATTATTCAATCGATGCTTGTTCCAGATGTGTTTATGATGGGATATAATTCTGTTCAGTTAATGGTGCAGAGAATCAAGTTTCCTCATGAAAGAAAAGAAAAAATTATTGATTTTTATACGATAAACAAAGAAAATATGTTTTCTAAACAGAATGAAAGTATTTTGTTTCCGATTGGAGATTAATCATGCGTAAAGTATTGTGTGGATTATTAACAGTGATGTTATTTTTAACAGGCTGTAAAGAAAAGATAATTGAAGAAAAGCAGAAAATTCGTATTGGTATTTCCTATTATGATTCTTATGATCCATTCATTATGGAATTATCATCTAGAATCGAAAAACAATTAAATGAATGCGAAAATGTGATTGTAAAATCGGTTGATTCTGAAAAATCGCAATCAACACAGAATCGTCAGGTTTCTGATATGTTAAGTGATTCTTATGATGTGATTTGTGTCAATCTTGTTGATCGAACTGCACCGAAAAAAATTATCAGTATGGCAGAAGATTCTAATGTGCCAGTTATCTTCTTTAATCGAGAACTGGTATCACAAGATCTAGAAAGCTGGACAAGACTATATTATGTAGGTGCGGATGCAGGTGAATCTGGAAAAATGCAGGGTGAAATTGTTTCTGACTATATCAAAGAACATCCAGAAGTTGATAAGAATCAAGATGGGAAAATTCAGTATATTATTTTAGAAGGTGAAACCGGACATCAAGATGCAATTGTCAGGACAGATGTGTCGATTCAAACAATTTCAGATGCAGGCATTGTTCTAGATAAATTAAGCTTTGCGATTGCTAACTGGAATAGAAGTCAGGCATGTACAAAAACAAAACAGTTATTATCAAAATTCAATACAAATATTGAATTGATCCTGGCAAATAATGATGAAATGGCAATTGGTGCAATTCAGGCATTGACTGAAACTGGAATTGCGAAAGAACAATGGCCAATCGTGATTGGTATTGATGGAACAGAAGATGGATTAGAACAGGTGAAAGAAGGAAATATGATTGGCACTGTCTATAATGATGGAATCAAGCAGGCAGATGCGATTGCAGATTTATCCATTGCACTCGCAAAAAACGAATCGTTAGATTCGTTTAATTTAAAAAATGGAAGATATATTCGCAGTCCTTATCAAAAAGTAACAATAGAGAATGTAGATGATTATCTTAAATTGCTGCAGTAATCATTCCAATACTGTTCACCATTTTCAAGCATCTGTTGATATGTTTCAACCATAATATCATGAAGCTCTTTGCATTCATCTTCAAGCAAGAAAGATGCAGGGAGTTTTTTTGTGATGTGATCAATGTCTCCAGCAATACGCATCGCAACATTTTTATCACTGACATGACCGATTCCCACGGCAATCTGCTTATAGGAATGGGAATCAATACAGGAAAGAATAAATTCCTGGGCAAAGCTTTTCCATTCTTCATGAAGAATGGGACTTCTTTCATAATTCAGGATACATAGATCTTCCAGACATTGTCTGAATTCTTTTTCTATTCTTTTTTTATTGAAGAAATGAATGTTTTCTGTTGTTAATGTCTTCGAATTAATCCATCCACGCATAAACAAATCAGCACGTTTATGATCTTTTAGACATACAAAACGTTTTTGTAGAAGCTGTAATCGGTTTTGGTCATCTACTGAATCAGGATTCTTCTCAATATAAGACTTTAAGATGTTTTCTCTTTCATTGATATCCTTGATTTCATAATAATGTTCAGGCCAGTTTTCCAGGTAATTTAAATTGATTTCTTTTTTTAATAACATATATTTATTATAGCTTGATTTGAAAAAAACATGAAATGACGGTATTATTTTTTCTGTTGAAAAAATGGGGAAAATATGAAAAGAGAGAAATTTGGATCACGCATTGGCTTCCTGCTTGTATCTGCAGGATGTGCAATTGGTATTGGAAACGTATGGAAATTTCCATATCTTGCTGGACAAAACGGTGGGGGCTTTTTTGTTCTGTTTTATTTGTTGTTTTTAATTGTTATGGGTTTACCTGTATTAACGATGGAATTAGCAGTCGGCAGAGCATCGAAAGCTTCTGTTGTACAGGCATATGAAAAACTAGAGCCGAAAAATTCATTCTGGCATATCCATGGATGGGTGTGTATTTTTGGATGCTTGATGCTGATGATGTATTACACAACAGTATGCGGATGGATGATTGCGTACTTTGTTAAGTTTTTACAAGGTACATTTAATGGTATTTCTACTGAAGCTGCGAATATGGTTTTTTCTAATATGCTGGCCAGTCCAGAAGAGCTGCTTTTATATATGGCAATCAGTGTTTTTGGTGGTTTTGCGATATGTTCTTTTGGTTTGCAAAAGGGACTAGAAAAAATTTCTACGATTATGATGAGCGCACTCATTGTATTGATTGTTGTTTTAGCGGTGCATTCCTGTCTGTTGCCTGCAGCGAAGGCAGGTATTTCATTTTATCTTTTGCCAAGCATGGAACGATTAAAGCAGGCAGGAATATCAACTGTCATTTCTAATGCGATGAATCAGGCGTTCTTTACATTGTCATTAGGTATTGCGGCAATGGAAATCTTTGGATCATACATGTCTAGTGAAAAAACGTTAACAAGCGAAGCATTTACGATTGCTTCCTTAGATACGTTTATTGCTTTGCTGGCTGGATTGATTATTTTCCCGGCATGCTTCTCATTTGGTGTAGATCCTGATGCTGGACCATCTTTAATATTCATGACATTGCCAAAAGTTTTTATGCATATGCAGGGTGGACAATTATGGGGAACATTGTTTTTTCTATTTATGTCATTTGCGAGTTTTTCAACTGTGATTGCGGTTTTTGAAAACCTGATCTCTACAACAATGGAAAACTTTCAATTTTCTAGAAAGAAGGCAGTACTCATCTGTTGCGTCATTGTATTTGTTATGAGTATTCCATGTGCACTTGGATACAATGTTCTATCAGATGTACATTTGATTGGAGGAAGAGATATTCTAGATTCTGAAGACTTCCTTGTATCAAATTTATTGCTTCCTGGAGGTTCATTGATCTATTTATTGTTCTGTACAACAAAATGGGGATGGGGATTCGATTCATATATGGAAGAATGTAATAAAGGAAACGGAATGCATTTATCAAAGAAGCTTAAGCCATACTTTCAATACGTATTGCCGGTGCTGATTTTAATCATTCTGATACAAGGACTGTTATAAAATTTATTTGAATGGACTATGCCAGTGAAATAGAATTCACTGGCTTTTTAAATGTCTGTTAGGGCGTTTAATAATATCACGTGCTATGCGCGTGGATAAAAGAGCTTTAGCGTTGGGCGATATAGTATAAAAAATCTCCAAGTCGTAAGATAGAAATGGACTGACAACCACAACTATCAAAAGACAAGGAGAAGATACCTATGAAAATAGATAACACACAAAGTTTATCGCATACAAGTTATCGGTGCAAGTATCATATAGTGATAGTGCCCAAATATAGAAGAATGGTGATATATAATCGTTTGAGAAGAGACATCATCGAAATATTGAAAGTATTGATTCAAAGAAAACCTGATGTACGTACCATTGAAGGTGAGGCGTGTCCAGATCATATTCACATGCTACTAGAGATACCACCAAATATCTGTTATCAGAAATTATGGGATATTTGAAAAGCAAATCAACATTGATGATATTCGACAGACATGCAAATTTGAAATATAAATACGGGAACAGACATTTCTAGGCAAGAGGATATTTTCTTGATACAGTTGGAAAGAATGAAAAAGTAATAAGAGAGTATATTCAAAACCAACTGCAAGAAGACAAATTAGCAGATCAGATGAGTATGAAGGAATTTATAGACCCCTTTACGGGTGAGCCTGTAAAAGAAGGCAAGGGAAAGATTCCTTATAGGGCGAGAGCATACCACGTCTTTTAGGCGTGGTTATGTGATATATTGTGAACTAAAAAAGGATGCGTATTTGCATCCTTTAAAGTGCTTATTCGTAGTCGCTTGCGTTTAAGCCAGCAGCTTCTAAAGCAGCTTTCGCTGCATCCTTGATTGCATCAGAAGTGATTGTTGCACCAGTCACACCATCAACACTGATTTTGTTTTCCTTTACAATTTCACCAGGTAACTGATCAATAGCATTTGTGCCGATTCCTTCTGTTTCTCCAGCACCGTCAACGGAACATTCAGTGATTTTACCATCTTTTAATGTTAAAGTAACAGTAACGTCACCCATACCTTTTGCTGTACCTTTTGTTGTTCCGGAATATGCAGAACTCTTTGAAGAACAAGCAGTGAGTGAAGCTGCCATAGCAATTGCAGCAAGACTATTTAATAATTTTTTCATTTATTTTTCCTCCGTATAATGGCATTATATCGAGGAAATTCGAAAATAACAACGCTTTCACAAAAATAGATATAAAATAATGTTTGCTTTTCATTCTAATCGGGTCTTTGACACCTCTTTGTAAAGCCATCTTTAACATCAGCGCATAATTACGCTGTTTTTTTATATTATTTTTGTCA
>QQXM01000015.1 GCA_014610835.1 Erysipelotrichaceae bacterium 7770_A6 | reverse complement strand
CGTACGGTTCTTAGAGGAGTTTATCTCCAACTGTTTAAAATTAGTAAAACAAAGAAGGAGGTAGATTTACTCATGGATTTATTTCTCAATATTCTAAAATCCGTTTTATATGGAATTGTTCAAGGAATTACAGAATGGCTGCCAATTAGTTCTACAGGACATTTGATCTTGATGAGAACATTTATGCCATTGAATGTATATATGGATGCGGTAAGCAATCAGAATTTCTGGGATATGTATAAAGTTGTCATTCAGTTTGGCAGTATCTTAGCAGTATTATTGCTTTACTTTAAAAAATTGAATCCATTTAATCCTAGATTGAAGTCAGCAAGAAAAAGAAGTATTTATCGTCTTTGGATTATGATCATTATTGCTTGCGTTCCTGCAGGGATTGCGGGTATTCTGCTGGATGATTTAATTGATAATGTATTAAGTGCATCTTATGTGATTGCAATTACTCTCATTCTCTATGGTATTCTCTTCATTGTGATGGAAAGCAGGGAACATCAATATACAGTAGAAACAGTAAAAGATATCACACCAAAGACAGCATTTGGGGTTGGTATGTTCCAGATGCTTGCTTTGATTCCTGGTACATCTAGATCTGGTGCAACGATTCTTGGTGCAACACTGCTTGGATTTAATCGTAGTACAGCGACAGAGTTTTCATTCTTTATGGCAATTCCAGTTATGTTTGGTGCATCTTTGTTGAAGATTATCAAGGCACATATTGAAGTGACAGTGGCAAGTATTTCTGTATTGCTTGTTGGATGTATTGTATCTTTTGTTGTATCTGTATTCGCAATTCGTTATTTGATGCAGTATATTCGTAAACATGACTTTAAAGTTTTTGGTGTATATCGAATTATCTTAGGTGTGATCGTATTGTTGTTTTACATGTTGAATGTGATTCAATAAAGAAATGAAAAAGTTTTCATAAAGAAAATGTAATATTTATAATTTTTCATTAATTACTTATTGCATTCATTTCTAGAAAGTGTAAACTAGTAACCATAAAAGCAACGAAGAGAAGAGTAACCAGGTTGGAACTTCAAAAGAGAGTCCCTGTATGCTGAGAGGGGATAAGGAAAGGTTTGGTGAACATGGTCTTGGAGCTGCGTGATCGATAGTGTAGATCACGACGGGTTGTCCCGTTACAGACATAGAGTATATCTGATGATATTCAGCGTACTTGAAGAGGAAATGATCGTGAGGTCATTTTAAAGTAAGGTGGTACAGCGTAATACTACGCCCTTATCTAAGGGGCGTAGTTTTTTGTTTCTAGAGCATGAAAGAATCACCCCGTCCTACTTCAAGCATTACAAGAAAACGGAGGAAAAGGAAAATGAAAAACGCAATCAGAACAATCGCAACAGTAGCATTAGCATTTGCACTAGTTGGCTGCTCATCCACATCTACAGGTTCCACATCTACAAAAACATCCAGTGAAGACAAGACAATCAAAGTTGGTGCGACTGCAGTACCACATGCTGAAATCTTGAATAATGTCGTAAAAGATGTTCTCGCAAAAGATGGCTGGACATTAGAAGTAACAGAATTTACAGATTACGTTACACCAAATACAGCTTTGGAAGAAGGTTCTCTTGATGCGAACTACTTCCAGACATTAGGCTACATGAACGATCAGAATACTTCTAAGGGTCTTCATCTGGCTGCTGCAGTTGGTGTTCATATTGAACCAATGGGTATCTATTCTGCAACAGTAACAGATATCAAGGATCTCAAGGATGGCGCAACAATCTCCTTGCCAAATGATGCAGATAATTTAGATAGAGGCTTAAGAGTACTTGTTCAGGCTGGTTTATTAGAAGATCCAGGAACAGATGAATATGTAACTGAAACAACATTCAATGGAAATAAGGAACTCAACCCTCATAACTATGATATTCAGCCAGTGGAAGCTGCACAGGTTCCATTAACACTTGAAGATGTTGATGCAGTAGTTGCAAATGGTAACTATGCATTAGAAGCTGATCTTCCAAGCAAGCACCCAGCAATCTATGTTGAACAGTTTGACCAGGAAACAAGTGTAAAGAGAACTAACTATGTTGTTGTAAAGGATGAAAACCTTGATACTGAAAAGACAAAAGCACTTGTAAAGGCTATTACATCTGATGAAGTAAAGTCATATATTGAAGATACATATAAGGGATCTGTGATTGCTTCCTTCATTGATACAGAAGGCAACCCAGTAGACTAATCAAAAAAATTATAACAGTACAATCAGTAATATTCAGAGGGGAGACCCTCTGAATATTCGCGTAAATAGACAGGAGCGTAGAGATGATAAATCTTGTAAATGTAAGAAAGAGTTTTGGAGAACTTGAAGTATTAAAGGATATTAATCTCCAGATTCATGAAAAAGAAATCTATGGAATCATTGGACAGAGTGGTGCTGGTAAATCGACATTGCTTCGCTGTATCAATGGATTGGAAACATATGATAGTGGTACGATCACAGTAGATGGTACTGCAGTTGATGTAAATGATAAGAAGCAGTTACGCCAGCTGAGAAAAGATATGGGTATGATTTTCCAGAACTTCAATCTTCTTTCTAGATTGGATGTATATGACAATGTTGCATTGCCGCTTCGCTTCTGGAATGAAAATCCAAATACAGAAGAAAATAAAAAGAAAATTGAACATTTAATTGAACTTGTTGGCTTGAAAGATAAAATGCATGAACGTCCAGAAAATCTGTCTGGTGGTCAGAAACAGAGAGTTGCGATTGCTAGAGCACTCGTGAATGATCCTAAAATCTTGCTTTGTGATGAAGCTACAAGTGCATTGGATCCTAGAATAACACATGGAATTCTTGAACTTTTAAAGCAGATCAATGAAGAGCTTGGTATCACAATCGTTGTGGTTACACATCAGATGGAAGTTGTAAAACAGATTTGTCAAAGAGTAGCTTTCTTAAAGCATGGTGTTGTTTTAGCAGAGGGTAAACCAGAAGAATTGTTCGTGAAACCAACAGAAGATGTGAAGAAGTTCCTGGGTGAAGAAGGCCAGGTATTGCCAAAAGAGGGTGTGAATGTGCAGCTGTTCTTTACAGATGATTCTTCTGATGAACCAGTTATTACAGAAATGGCAAGAGAATTAGGCATTGATTTCTCTATCTGCTGGGCAAAACTAGAAGAGTTTAGAGAAAATGTATTTGGTTCCTTGATCTTGAATATTCAAGAAAAAGATAAAGAGCGTGTATTTAAGTTTTTGGAAAGTAAGAATGTTACTTGGGAGGTACTATGAGTATGTTAGATGTAATCTTAAAAGGAACATGGCAGACATTATACATGGTATTCTTCTCAACTTTGATTGCGGTTGTGTTAGGTTTTATTCCTGCGGTAATTTTGACATTGACTGCTGAAGATGGTTTGAAACCAAATCGTATTGTGTATGGAATTCTGGATATGATTGTGAATGTATTCCGTTCATTTCCGTTCATTATCTTAATGGTAATTGTAATTCCAGTGACGCGTGTAATTGCTGGCAAATCTATTGGTACAACTGCAGCAATCGTTCCATTAACAATTTACGCAATTCCATTTATTGCACGTGTATTTGAAAATGCATTGAGAGAAACAGATGCGGGTGTGATTGAAGCAGCAAAATCATTTGGTGCTACGGATCTGCAAATTATTACAAAGGTATATTTTAAAGAATCTGTACCTAGACTATTAAATGGTATTGTTTTATTGATTATCAATATGGTTGGTGCGAGTGCAATGGCTGGTACACTTGGTGGTGGCGGTCTTGGAGATATCGCTATCCGAAAAGGATATCAGGCATATGATATTAGTTACCTTGTAGTGACTTCCATTGTATTGATTGTCATTGTTCAGCTTGTACAGGGCATTGGTAACGTTATTTACAAAAAGAAGGCTTAATTTTTTGGAAAAAATTCTTGCATCATGTAAATGATGGGTGTACTATTTTCACGTCATAGAGGACATTAAAAAAAACGACGCTATGTGTCGCTGGATTTAGTGCCCTCTTTTTTATTTTTAATGGAGGTTTTATGAAACATATATTCGTTACTGGCGGTGTTGTATCTGGACTTGGAAAGGGTATTACAGCTGCTTCTTTAGGAAGACTTTTAAAGCAGAGAGGATTTCGTGTCATTTCTCAAAAATTAGATCCATATATGAATGTGGATCCTGGAACAATGTCTCCATATCAGCATGGTGAAGTGTTTGTAACAGACGATGGTGCAGAAACAGATTTGGATCTTGGACATTATGAAAGATTTATTGATGAAAATTTGAATAAATTCTCTAATTTAACTTCTGGAAAAGCATACTGGAATGTTTTATGCAAGGAAAGAAGAGGGGAATATCTTGGGGAAACTGTGCAGATCATTCCACATATCACAAATGAAATTAAAAGATTTATCTATAATGTTGGAGAGCATGCAAATGCTGATATTGTCATTACAGAAATTGGTGGAACGGTTGGTGATATTGAATCTCAGCCATTTCTAGAAGCTATTCGTCAGATTTCTATTGAACACCCAGAAGACTGCTGCTTTATCCATGTTACTTTGGTTCCATATATTTCTGGATCCAATGAATATAAATCAAAACCAACACAGCATTCTGTAAAAGAATTACAGAATATGGGTGTCAGACCAAATATCATTATTCCTAGATGTGACGGAAAATTGCCACAGTCTGTAAAAGAAAAGATTTCTTTATTCTGTAATGTAAAACAGGATTGTGTAATTGAAAATACAACAGTTGCGGATTTGTATGAAGCTCCTGTGATGCTTGAAAAGCAGAATTTTTCAGCGATTGTATGCAGAGAATTAAATCTTGAAGCGGGAAGTATTGATTTAAGTGAGTGGAATATAATGCTGGAACGTATTTATTCAGCAAAGGATGATGTGAATATTGCTTTGGTTGGTAAATATGTTGCTTTGCATGATGCCTATTTATCAGTTGTGGAGTCTTTGAAGCATGGTGGATATGAAACTGGTGCAAGAGTACATATCAAATGGGTGGAATCAGAAGATATTACGGAAGAATCTGCAGGTGCAATTTTTAGAGATGTACAGGGAATCATTGTTCCTGGTGGATTTGGTGATCGTGGTATTGAAGGCATGATTGAAGCTTGTAAATATGCTAGAGAACATAATATTCCTTATTTTGGAATCTGTCTTGGCATGCAGATTGCAACAATTGAATTTGCTAGAAATGTATTGGAATATAAAGATGCAAATTCTAGTGAATTTGACAAGAACTCAACACATAAAGTCATTGATTTTATTCATGGTCAGTCGGATGAAATTGATAAAGGTGGAACAATGCGTTTGGGTGCATATCCTTGTCACTTACAGAAAGATACAAAATTATCTAAGCTATATGGTGTTTCTGATATTTCTGAAAGACACAGACATAGATATGAGTTTAATAATGAATATTTAGAAGCGTATGAAAAAGCTGGTATGACAATTGCGGGAATCAATCCTGATGCACATTTAGTAGAAGCTGTTGAGAATGATTCTTGTGATTTCTTTGTTGGTGTACAGTTCCATCCTGAGTTTAAGAGTCGTCCAAACAAGGCTCATCCTGTATTTAGAGGATTTATTGCGGCTTCTTTAGCAAAAAAATAAGGTAATTTTCTTAAAAATTTAGTATTATAGTTACAAGCGAATTATCGCATTGATAAAATAAGGAGCTATATGGCTGAAGAAATGATTTTAGTACTTGACTTTGGTGGTCAATATAAACAACTGATTGCTCGTAGAGTAAGAGAAAACCATGTATATTGTGAGATCCATCCATATACAATGCCAATTGAAAAAATTAAAGAAATGAATCCAAAGGGAATCATTTTAACAGGTGGACCTGATAGTGTGTATCTTGAAGATTCTTTATCTTATGATCCACAATTATTTGAATTGGGAATTCCAGTATTAGGTATTTGTTATGGTGCACAGCTCATGGCTTATTTGTTGAAGGGGGATGTTCAGACCGCTCCAACAAGTGAATATGGCAGTACAAATGTAACGCTTGAAAATACTTCTAAGTTACTTGGTGACTGGAAGAAGGAATCTATTACATGGATGTCTCATACAGATTACATTGCACGTGTTCCAGAAGGATTCCATGTAACTGCTACAACACCAGTTTGTCCTGTAGCTGGTATGGAAAATACAGAAAAGAATTTATACGCAGTACAGTTCCATCCAGAAGTTGTTCATACAGAAGAAGGAACAAAATTGTTCCATAACTTTGTATATGATATTTGTGGATGTCAGGGTACTTGGAAGATGGATTCTTTTGCGGAAAATGCAATCCAGCAGATCCGTGAAGAAGTTGGTGATGGAAAAGTATTATGTGCATTGAGTGGTGGTGTAGATTCATCTGTATGTGCAGTATTACTTTCTAAGGCAATTGGTAAACAGTTGACATGTGTATTTGTTGATCATGGTTTACTGCGTAAAGATGAAGGTGATGAAGTTGAAAAGGTATTTGGACCAGAAGGACCATATGAATTGAACTTCATTCGTGTTAACGCACAGGATTACTTCTATGAAAAGCTTGCTGGTGTTACAGATCCTGAAACAAAGAGAAAGATCATCGGTGCTGAATTTATCAATGTATTTGAAAAGGAAGCAAAGAAGATTGGTGCAGTAGATTATTTAGCACAGGGAACAATTTATCCAGACGTTGTTGAATCTGGTATTGGCAAGGGTGCTGTAATTAAGTCTCATCATAACGTTGGTGGTTTACCTGATCATGTTGATTTCAAGGAAATCATTGAACCTTTGAAGGCTTTATTTAAGGATGAAGTTAGACAGGTTGGTCTTGAATTAGGTATTCCTAGAGAATTGGTATATAGACAGCCATTCCCAGGACCTGGTTTAGGTATTCGTATTGTTGGTGAAGTTACTGCTGAAAAGGTTAAGATGGTACAGGAAGCTGATGCTATCTATAGAGAAGAGCTTGAAAAGGCTGGTATCGATATGGGTAAGGGTCAATTCTTTGCCGCATTGACGAATATGAGATCTGTTGGTGTTATGGGTGATCATAGAACATATGATTATGCAGTGGCATTGAGAGGTGTAATTACTTCTGATTTCATGACTGCTACAGCAGCAGATATTCCATTTGAGACATTACAGACATGCATGACACGTATCATTAATGAAGTGAAGGGTGTGAACAGAGTAATGTATGACATTACAAGTAAGCCTCCTGGAACAATTGAGTTCGAATAATATCAAAAGTTGAGAAAGTCCTTTATTCAAGGGCTTTTTTTTGTGTCTGAATGTGAAATTGCTACCATTTTGCTACCACGAGCTTGAAAAACGTATTATTTTTGAATAATTCCATTTGTTTTTAATATCTATAATTTCAAATTTTATTAAAGAAAAAATGTTTTGTGTATGAGATAATTTAAGTGGCGAAATTGGGATAATTATATGGATGTTGTTAGAAATATATTTGATGAAATTAATGACAAATATTATGAAGAACTAAAAAAACTAAGTTCTAGAATCTTAAGATTTAGAGTGGTTGATGAAAAAGAGGTTACTCGTGACTTTTTTTTGGAGAAAATTTATGACTATCTTGATGCGGTTAATATAAAGAATAGTATTAATCCAAGAAAATATGAGTATGTATCTATCTATATGGAGTCGTTATTGCCACTGATTGATAATAAAGTAGTAAAGGGATCAAGAGCTGAGAAATATTTAAAGAAAGCTAAATCCATTGAATCTAAGATAAAAGTAAATCAAGAAAATTGTGCAGAATTATTAAAAGATTTTACTCGCATTTTTGTAAGCTTATATTTAGAGTGTATTAAATCTGAAAAACCACTTGAAGACTTTGAATTTTGTTTATCTTATGATGCTTTTTTAAAAGTTATTGATGGAATGAAAGCTGAAAAGAAACCTGGGTTACTATGGGAAAAAGAAAAGAATGTTATTAATATTAGAAATCGTTATAGCAAAATGACATACAATTTATTTTTCCTAGAAATGATCTATTTGAATATGCTATCAATACAAGAAGGTGAATAATAATGGATAAAGCAGCAATAAAGAGTTTAGAAGAATTGCAAGCTAAGTTTGGAAATAATTTTGAGATTGTAGTAAGAATGAAAGATGGTAAATATAAAGAATTTACGAAAGTCTTACTGGCTAAAGCTAAAGATTCATCTAATGAAGAAGCTATAAAGAAAATTTGTAAACAAACAACTAATCTTTTGAAAAATACAGAAAAAATGAATAAAGCAATCAATACAATTAAGGGATTGGAAGTTTTTAATTCCGTCATTGGTGTGATGAATTTATGCTCAACAACAGCAGGTTTTATTATTGTTTGTCAAAAACTAAATAAAATATCTGAACAAGTTCAAAATGTTATGAATACTATAAAAGACATATATCATGGTGAAACAATGTACAAGTTTGATAATGTTATAGAAGAACATACGAAAATGCTTGATGGTAAAGAAGGCGGAATTGCATTTACCGAAAAGGATTATCTTGATTTGATAATAAAGGAAAATACATTGGTGAAGTTGTTATATAAAATTTTTTGTGATGAAACGTCATCTAATCGCATGGAAATATTAGAGGCTATCATTGCTCTATCTTCAATGATGGCTGTTGCAATATGTGAATATGATTCGATTTATAGATACGAACATAAAGAGAAGAAGAGTTTATTTAGTGGACATGATGCCTGGATGGAAACATATAACATGATATTGAATTCTGAATTTGTAAAAAGTTTGCAAGATTTCTTTTTTATAAATGAAGATCTAACACAATATGAAACAGATATACTAGTTGAAGGTGTTACTGAAAGATTTGAAATGGCTAAAGAAGCAATTGAAGTAAAAGATGAATTCTTAAAATTAATTGATACAAAAGAAGAATATGATAATGCTATTAAAGTGATTAATGATTCTATTTCTGAAGATATTTCTAGTTTGATTCAAACGGAAGAATATCAAAATGATAAACAGGTATTAGCATTGTGCAAAGAAGCACAACAAGCTGTAGGAATGTATTCATAATTATTTTGATTTTATAATGGGTTGGGTGAATGATATGTTTAAAAAGATAATAAAATTATTTTTGAGCGTTTTAGTGATGGTGCCTTTATTTTCGGTGAATGTATTTGCCAAGGATAATAGCCTATCTATAAATGCTTTTGTTTATGAATTTGATAGTAAATCTTCATACGAAATTTCTGAAACCGCATCAAATAATGATTTGGATTCTTTTGGAACTTTAAACATTACAGGAAAAGTTAAAAGTAGTTCAGAAACAGATAATTCAGAAATTATCGTTAATGATGGACAAACTACAATTTCTTATTTTAGTTCCTCTAAAAAATTAGCGAATTCAGATGAAAATTGGCATTTGTCTAGTGACAAAACAAAAAAGGTAGATGGTATTTCATTGGGAGATAAGATAAAAAAAGGCGTTGCAATAGTGCAAACATCTCCTGATAAAGTTAATTGGACTACAAAGAAGATAATTACTAATTTCTTCGAAGATGGTTTGAATGATCCTATCTATACAACCTCTGAAATTGAGCAAGATAATGGTTGCTATTATAGAGTGGTTATTGCATATTCACTTTCTAAAAAAGGTGAAAAATCTAATTTTTTGTTTGTTGACACAACTAAAACGGAAACAAAAAAATACGCAGAAGTTTATGAATTTTATATTTCTAATACTGATAAAGGTACTGCTGACGCTAATACATCACCAAGAAAAGAACTTGGAAGTGTTGTAAATACCGGTAAAGATAATGGATATGATAATAGCAATGCTTTAGATAAGGATGATCCTCATTTTGGATGGACTTTAGGTAGCTTTATAATAAATGGTTATACACAAGATGCTAGCACTGATTCAAAAAACATATTTTTAAAGAATGTTGGTGATAAAGTTACGTTATGGTTTCATTTAGATCAAGATATAAATAAATTGAACGGTGATATCGATTTAAGCATCTCTGAAGATAAAAATGGATATGATAAGCAATTTCAAGTTGCACAAACAAGCTTTAAACACGGAACTTTGATTATTCAATATACAGACTATGACAATAAAAAACATGAGCCTATTGTTTACACTGATTTCTTAAAAGCTAATACATCGAAAGATGCTGATACTAAAGTACAACTTTTTGAAGAAGGCGATTATGAAGTTTCACTCGATTATGAGATTGAAAAGAAGTCTGGTATTGGATCTATCAAAAAAGAATATACAAACTATAAAATCAAGTTTTCATTTTCTATACGAAATGGCAATTGCATGGCTTTTCCATTTGACTTAAAAACTGGTTCGGAATTACAAGGTGATTATGCTCTAACAGCAAATGGATTTAAATTGAATATGGCGAAATCAAGATATCTTTCTATTGATGTTGAAAGATCAGAATTGAAAGAAAATGATGGCCTTTTAACTACTAACGTTAGATTTAATGGTCCTGCAAAAGATAATGAAGAATATTCTGATGAAGGAATGTATAAATTTACTGTAAAAAACAAATATACAAATGCCGAAACCGAAAAAATAATTTATGTAGGCGCTAGCAAATATTATAAGGCTTTAGAAAAGTATGGAATAACGCCTAGTGAATTCAACGAACAAATTAAAAACGGTTGTAAACTACAAAGAGATGGAACTTTGACTAATACGAAATTAGAAGTTAAAGATTAATTAAAGAGGACGTGATGATGAAAAAGATAATAATATCATTAAGTTGTATTTCGATGTTGTTGATGGGGTGCTCTTCAAATGGAACAACTGTAAATCCAAATGTAAATAAGGATAGTGCGGAAACACTTGAGATTCCTGATGAAGAAAAAGGTGATGATACACCATATGAATATACATTGGAATTTGATTCCTTAGATGATGAGGATCTATTGAAATATACAAGAAATAAGATTTATAGCGACGTTGTGGATGGCTTAATAAATACTGGATATTTTGTTGAAAACGTGGAAATTAAATATATTTCCAAAGAATATATTGAAGAACTTGAGTATAATTCAAAGTCTAATATCTTTTTCGGATATACGTTGGATGAAATAGAAGATGTATATAAAGATGAACAATATGTATTTACTTTAGGAAAAGATGGCCAAACAATAGTTCAACCTTTTGAAGGCTATGATGATACTTATCAAAAGGTTTTAAAAAATGTTGCGATTGGTACAGGTGTAATTCTTGTTTGTGTTTCTGTATCTGCAATCTCTACAGTAGCTCCAGCAGTAAGCGCAGTATTTGCAATGTCTGCAAAAACCGGAACAATTGTTGCTTTATCTGAAGGAGCTGTAAGTGCTGGATTTAACGGAATAATAACAGGTATGCAAACCGGAGATATTGAAGAATCTCTAAAATCCGCAGCGTTATCTGGAAGCGAAGGATTTATGATGGGCGCATTTACGGGCGCTGCTATTGGCGGTGCAACAGAAGCAATTGCGCTTAAAGGTGCAACTCTTAATGGATTAACAATGAATGAAGCTGCAGAAATACAGAAAACAAGCAAATATCCAATTGACGTTATAAAACAATTCCATACTGTAGATGAATATAAAGTATTTAAAGATGCAGGTTTAGAGTGTAAGTTGATTAATGGTGAATATGTTCTTATAAATTCAAATATTGATCTTGATTTGGTGGATGAATTTGGAAGAACAAATTTAGAAAGAGCAAAGAGTGGATTAAGCATGTTAGATTCTGTTGGAAATTCTTATGAATTACATCATATAGGACAAGAGGCAAATGGAACATTAGCGGTTTTGACTCAAGGAGAACACGACAATATAGCTTTGCATGGATTTAAATCTATTTCAGAAATAGATAGAAGTGAATTTGCAAAACAAAGAAAAGAATTGTGGAAGTCAATTGCTAAGATGTTTGAGAATGGAGAACTATAATATGAGCAATTTAATGAAATTAAAAAACAAACCAAATTTTGTAGCTTTTCCAAATGGTGCTTCTGATCAAGAAATATTAGATGCAGAGAGCTTGCTTTCTCTTAAATTTTCAAGTGACTTTAAAGAATACACTAAAGAATTTGGAGCTGTTTCATTCGAAGGACACGAGCTTACAGGTGTAGTTAAGTCGAAACGATTAAATGTAGTTGAAAACACTTTGGCAAAAAGGAAAACAAATAATAAATTTCCGTTAAATTATTATGTAATTGAAAATTTAGGAATTGACGGATTGTCTATTCTACAAGATGAAAATGGTTATGTTTATCTTTATTCTAATGAAAATAGTATAAAGAAGATTGCCAGTTCTTTAGAAGAATATTTTAATGACTTAGAATAAGAGAACAAGAAAAAGGACCTACATTAACGCATTTTACGCGTTACATAGGTCCTTTTTTCACTGCCGGATATAAATATTCATCAATAAATTGATACGCATATAACGTATCGCGCGAGTGCCAACTATTTATAATTGATAGTCCACTCTATGTAATCTTGATGGCTGATCTTACCATCTTTTAGATCAGCCTTCTTCTGCATCCATTCTTTGAAGAAATCATTAAAGAAATCTGTGTTGAAATCAATAAGATAGTGGTCTTCGCCTTGGACTATTTCCTTTCGGATTATGAAATTGGTTGTTCGATCCCACTCCAATAAGGAATATGCAAAGTCTAAGGCATTTGTATGTTCTTCTAAACTTAGGTAGTAAGAAGTTACACCAAGTGCTTCACTTATTTTCTTAAGTTGTTCTTTGCGAGGGATTCTTGAATCATTTTCATATTGGGAGATACGGATTCTTCCGTTTTCATCGGCAGTGAAACCAGCTTTTTCGGCAAGCTCTGTTTGTGTCATGCCTCTTAGTTGGCGAACATATCTGATTCTTTCACCTAAGGTCATTTTACAATTCCCCCTTCCCCCAAATTATAGCATTTCATTCACACATAGAAAACAATTAAATTTACTGTAAATAAAATTGTATACAGTAAACAATAAAAGTCACTATTTTGCATTGACGTAAACGAAATAAGTTACTACAATAGTATCAACAGTAAACATAAAGCGTTACTGCGTGAATAAAAGGAGATTGAATAAATGAAAGAAACTATTTTTATGACAGCACAAGAGGTAGCAGATTTGCTAGGTGTTTCGAAAGGACTTGCTTATAGAATAATCAAAGATATGAATAAGCAACTTCAAAATGAAGGCTATATTACTATCTCTGGCAAAATCAATCGTACGTATTTCAATGAAAAGATCTATGAGGGACGAGATTATGGCAGTTTACAAAGAGGATAGCGGTAATTGGTATGTTTCTAAGCGTTACATTGATTTAGAAGGAAAGAAGAAACGTTTATTCAAAAGAGGATTTAAAACAAAACGTGAGGCCTTGGTGTATGAGCAATCCTTTATGTCTAAGAAAAAAGATGATCAAACAATGTTGTTTGATGACTTTGTGGAAGTATATTATGAAGAGCTTAAGAATCGCATTCGTTTAAGTACATTTATCACAAAACAAAACATCATAGAAAAGAATATTCGACCATACTTTAAAGATCTACAGTTAAGTGATATTACACCAAAGATTGTAATGCGTTGGCAGAATAAATTGATGAATAAGACTTATAGTAAAGAAGATAAAAAGTATTCACCAGAAACACTAAAGACGATTCATTCTCAATTAAGTGCAATTTTGAATCATGCTTGTAAATACTATGGACTAAAAATGAATGCAGCAGCAGTTGCCGGAAACATTAAAGTAGAACAGAAAAAAGAAAAAGAATTTTGGACATTTGAAGAATATTCTAAATTCATTGATGCGATATCAGATAAGACAGTAAGTTATATTAGCTATGAAATCTTATTTTGGTGCGGTTTAAGACTAGGAGAGCTTAGAGCACTCACAAAAGCAGATATAGATCTAGAAGCTAAAACAATCAATGTTAATAAATCGATGCAGACAATTAAAGGAAAAAATATTGTTACAGATCCTAAAACAAGTAATAGCATTCGTGTTGTTGATATGCCGGATTTTATTGTTGATGAATTAAGAAACTATATGGACCATCTTTATAAAGTCGGTGATGATGATTATTTATTTCCGGTATCCAAAAGCTATATGCATCATGAAATGGATAGAGGATGCAAGAAAAGCGGAGTTAAAAGAATTAGAGTTCATGGATTAAGACATTCACATATTACGATGCTGATTGAAAATGGATTTTCCGCAAAAGATGTTGGTAAACGCGTAGGTCATTCTGCCGAAAAGATCACATATCTATATGCTCATTCTTATGATGAAAGAGGTAAACAGATGGCCAATAAATTAGATGCGATAGAAGGAGGAGACGATGAGTCAAAAGGTTCTAGATAGAAAAGGAAGATTTAGAAATAAAATTATCTCATTTAGAGTTTCACCAGAAGAATCTATTATGCTTGAAAGAAAAGTGAAATTATCTGGTTTAACAAAACAAGATTATTTAATCAATTCAATCCTAGATAAAGAAATCGTTGTTGAACCTAATCCCTATGTAATTACTTCTATAAAGAAGGAGATTCATAGATCCATCGAAAATGAAGATGATCAAGAAATTAGAGAATGGATGGAAGAAATGTTGTTGGCATTTAATGGAAAAGAAAAAACAAAGATTAAACCGATTGAGGACCCACGCCAATGAATACTCAATTAGAAACGGCATTAACCTTTGCTAAGAATAATGTACGTGTTTTTCCTTTAAAATGCAATTCCAAGGGTGAACAAATCCTTCACTCTTGGAAAGAAGAAGCAACAACTGACATAGAACAAATCAAAAAATGGTTTTCAGAAACCAATAACAATATAGGCATTTGTACCGGTGATGGATTAACTGTTATAGATGTTGATGTAAAACAATCATCAAAAGGAAAAGAATTAATCCAAAATAATTTAAGTAACTTTCCCAATACGCATATCGTTAAAACTCCATCCGGCGGATATCATCTTTATTACAAGGTAGACAGGTCAATAAAAAATCGTGTTCGTATCTATGACGAGATTGATATTCGTGGAGAGAATGGTTATGTAGTTGGTGAAGGAAGTTCAATTGATGGAAATAGCTACATTTCAAACAATAGGCCTATCGCTAACGCTAATGAATTTGTATATCAATTTTTAGAAGGTAATAAAGAAAGGCTATATTAGCAAAATGGTGAATTCAAGAAATAGAATAAATGAAAAGATCATCTTTCTTCATGTCAGCAATACGGA
>QQXM01000144.1 GCA_014610835.1 Erysipelotrichaceae bacterium 7770_A6 | reverse complement strand
TTTTTGATTTCAGAATGGTAAACAGTCGTCTTTGTACTCCTGCCGGTCCTTTATGTCTATGCCATGCTTTTCAAGTTCATCAAGAACAAGTTCAAGCATTCTCTTCATGTCACTGATGCCTGATGCAAGTTCTTCAATGCTTGAGGACAGGTATTCATATCTGTCTTCGTAATACCCTTCTCTGTATGCGAAGAGTACATCACAGGGATACCACATCGGAACTACGTATCAGGTGTGGTAGTTCATAATTTTTCGTTTTATCGGAAGCAATCTGTTCTTTTCTTTCCTTCTTAAACATATACATGTCACGATCCGCACGATCTTTGACTGTTAAAATATCTTCCCTGAACAAATCGCAGAACCATACGAAACCGTTGAAATAAATTCATATTTTTCACGTTTATTTTCAAGCAGACGTAAAAATTTCTGAATACATTCCATTTCTTTCTGTCTGTTTTTTAAAAGCACACAGAATTCATCTCCACCAATACGATAACAATATCCATATTGAGCATATGCTTTTTTAATACAGTCTGCAATCTCTGCCAGACACACATCTCCTTGTAAATGTCCATATAGATCATTGACCTGTTTAAAATCATCCACATCAAATACAATAAGGATTCCACTGCAGTCGTGCATTCTATTTGTACGATTCAAATAACTGTTTTGATTCAGTAAACCTGTTAGACCATCTAATTGTGTCCACATCTCATTACAATAAATAAAATACAGTACAGAAAGCAATGTTACACATAACCATGTTACATGCAGATCTGGCAATAGAACCTGTATGGTCGTTTCTGCAGCCAGAAACACAATCAAAGGATAAATCAATGCTTTACTGCGGTTTTGAAATTGCTTTGACATTTTTATTGTTGATAAAGACAAATATAAAATTGCCGCAAAATACGCAATCACATAAATACAGAAGAAAGGTCCACGTGCATAAACATTATCAGCACTGACAGAAAACACTAATCCATAGGGAATCGATGCTGCTAATAGTATTAAATACCCTGTTTGAAAAATCATTGCCAGTTTCATGTCTTTTTCAACAATGGTTTTCTTATCTAATACATATACAAGACAAATGGAAACTGCTGGTGATAATCCAAAGCCTAAATAATTCGATACAATATTTACCCAGCGATATTTCTCTGCAGTTCCATCGACAACTAATGTAATGACTTCTAAGATTGAAATTGCCGCAATCAATGCAAAAGCAGAGAAAAAGCCTCTCTTCTGCTTCTTATCCAATGCTTCACTTAGATTTGTAAGAATACACATAAAGCAAAGAACAAAAAGATCAATTGTTGTTAAGACATAAAAATATCCATTCATTACTCAATTTTCCATTCTTTTCGTTAATAATACTACAATATTTCATAAAATATGGCATTATTATATCCAATTTATAATTTTAATGATTTGTTATTGCTATATTTTAAAAATGTCGTATGATTAATCGGTAACCTTACAATAGAGGAGCAATGGACAAGAGTATATCTGTGGAGAAAAGTCATTTCCATGAAGCAGATAGAAAGGGAAAATTGCCGAAACCGGAGAACATGACAAATTCTTCGAGTTGGTACATAACAGAACATGCTATGTACTCTCACTGATATCACAGTGGAGGAGCTATTGATTGAATTTTTATAAAAAAAATTCGAGTGATAGCGGAAAGCTGTCACTTTTTTTTGCCTCATCGAATTGTAAGGATCAGGAGGATATATGATTGCATTTTTAGACTGGTTAAATGGTATTCTTTGGGGAGTACCGCTCATCGCCTTAATGATTATTACAGGCTTGTACTTTACAATTCGTTCAGGATTCTTTCAGTTCCGTCACTTTGGCTGGATTTTAAAACATACAGTTGGAACACTTGCACAAAAGGATACAAAAGTTACTGACGATAAAAAAGTGATTTCCCCTTTTGAAGCAATCTGTACTGCAGTTGGTGGTACTGTTGGATTTGGTAACATTGCTGGTGTAGCTACTGCTGTAGCAAGTGGTGGTCCTGGTGCTGTTTTGTGGATGTGGCTGACTTCATTTTTAGGATTGATTCTAAAACAGGTCGAAGTTACACTTGGCTGTTATTACCGTGAAACAAATGACAATGGCGAAAAATTTGGTGGTCCTACTTACTACATGCAGAAAGGACTTGGTGAACAGCGTCATTGGGGAAACAAATGGAAAATCCTCGCGGTGATTTTCGGTATTGGTATTTTCTCAACATTCTTTATTACATCTAGTAATCTAACTGCTTCTGAAGTTGTTGCAGGTGCATTTAACTTCAATGGTATTACAGTATCTGGCTATTTCATTGATGGCAGAATTGTTGTTGGTGCCCTTCTTTGTTTAGCTACATATATTATCACTGCTGGTGGAACAAAAGGTGTTGCTTCCATCTTCAGTAAGCTTGTTCCTTTCATGAGTATTGCATATATCATCATGGGAATCTTGATGATCATTGTAAATATCAATGCTGTTCCAAATGCATTCTCTATGATTTTTACAAATGCATTTACTGGTACTGCTGCTGTTGGTGGATTTGCTGGTGCAGCTGTATCTAAAATTATTCAGACAGGTATGGCACGTTCCGTATATTCTAACGAAGCTGGTTGGGGTACTTCTCCAATGATTCATTCTTCTGCGGATACACCTCACCCAATTGAACAAGGTTTATGGGGATCATTTGAAGTATTTTTCGATACATTTATCGTTTGTTCGATCACTGCTCTATCTGTTATCTTAAGTGGTACATGGGCAGATGGTGCTACTGGTGGCGCATTGGCATTGAGTGCTTTCAATCAAAGCTTTGGAACAGTTGGCAGTATCTTGCTGGCAATTATCATGGTTATTTTCACAATCACTACTTCTGGTGGATGGTTTACATATTATCTTGCAATTCTTGAACATATTAATATGAAGAAAACTCGTTTTTCTGAATTATTAATTAAAGCATTCTACGCTGTACGCTCTCTTCCTGGATTATTATGGACAATCTATCTTGTACATGCACAGAATACAGGATTTATCTGGACAGTTGTAGATATTACTTCTGCAATCCCTACATTTGTTAACGTCTTTGTTATCTTGCTTTTATCCAATGAATATTTTAGACTTTTAAAAGACTATAAGGCTAGATATATGGGAATTGGCGAAGTTGATGATAATACAGTCTTATTCTACGAAGACAAGAAAGTTGAGGACTAATCATGGATTTATTTTATAACGGTAACGTTTTTACTGGAGATAGCTTTGTTGAAGCATTTGTAGTAGATGGCAATCATTTTGTTGCGACTGGAAGAAGTGAAGAACTGCTTGAAAAGTATTCTTATGCGACAAAGCATAACTTAAACAATAAATTTGTTTGTGCTGGCTTCAATGATTCACATATGCATGTACTAAATGATGGCTATTCATTAGAAACAATCCAGTTGGCAGGTCATACTTCTTCTTTAAAAGAAATGAAAGAATATATTGCTGAAGAAGTTAAAAGTCGTCAAATAAAAGATGGACAATGGATACGCGCAAGAGGATGGAATCACGATTTCTTTACAGATGTGAATCGTTTCCCTACACGCTATGATCTTGATGAAATTTCTCAAACAAATCCAATCTGTATTGTTAGAGCTTGTGGACATGCTTGTGTTGTAAACTCTAAAGCATTAGAAATGATTGGCATTGATAAGAATACAAAACAAGTGGATGGTGGAAGATTTGATGTTGATGAAAATGGTGAGCCATTAGGTATTTTCCGTGAAAATGCATTGGATCTTGTTTATGCAAAACTACCTCAGCCTACACGCGAAGATTTGAAGCAGATGTTAATCCTGGCAATGAAGCAGTTGAATTCTTTTGGTGTTACTTCTGCCCAGACAGATGACTTTGTTGTGTTCCACGGTTTAGACTATCATGAAATCATTCAAGCTTATGAAGAATTAAAAGAAGAAGGTAGAATGACTGTGCGTATCAACCAGCAGAATCATTTTACAAACCTTAAAAGCTTGAAAGAATTTGTTGAAGAAGGTCATTATACTGGCTTAGGCGATGAATTCTTTAGATTTAGTCCATTAAAAATGTTAGGTGACGGTTCTCTTGGTGCGCGTACAGCATTTATGAGCGCACCATATGCAGATGACCCTTCTACATGTGGTATTCCTGTATACTCTCAGGAAACATTTGATGAAATGATTGGCTATGCACATAACCATAACATGCAGGTAGCAATCCACTCTATTGGTGATGGTATCTTGGATCGTATCATGAATGCGATTGAAAAAGCGCAGAATGAAAATCCAAGAGAAGACGCTCGTCATGGTATTATCCATTGTCAGATTACCCGTCCAGATCAGTTAGATCGTATGGCTAAGTTAAATCTACATTGTTATGCTCAGACAATCTTCCTGGATTACGATATCAAGATCGTTGAAGATAGAGTTGGCAAAGAAAAAGCTGCTTCCAGCTATAACTTCAAAACACTCATGAAGAAAGGTGTTCATGTATCCAATGGTTCTGACTGCCCTGTTGAACTGCCTAACGTATTAGGTGGAATGCAGTGTGCAATTACGCGTTCTACATTAAAAGAACATATTGGTCCATATCTTCCTGAAGAAGCATTTACAGTCAAAGAAGCAATTTTATCTTTTACAACAGAAGCTGCACGTGCTTCCTTTGAAGAAAAAATCAAAGGCAAGATTGAAAAAGGCATGCTCGCTGACTTTGTCATCTTAGATGAAAATCTATTTGAAGTAGATCCATATCACATCAATGATGTAAAAATTCTACAGACATGGATGAATGGTAAACAAGTATATTAATGAAGAATCCCAAATGCTTTGGGATTCTTTTTTTAGAGTATCAAAAAAACTATGACACAATCTGACACTGATATGATCAGATGTATCATAGTTTTTATTCTTTTAGTTTTTGCTTTCTTTCATAGAAGCAATCGCAAAGCTTCTAGATTCTAGTACTTTCAATAAAGCATTGGCAGTATCTAGAGAAGTCATACAGCTGATATTATTTTCTGCAGAAACTCTTCTGATCAAGAATCCATCCTGATTTGTCTTACGGTCATGATTGTGGTTTGTATTGATAACAAACGCAACCTTGCCTTCCTGGATCAGATTCAATACGTTATCTTCTACATCTTCACTGATTTTCTTTGTCTGATGTACATAAAGACCATTTTCTTTCAAGAATCCAGCTGTACCTTCCGTTGCATATAAACCATATCCAATACGATAGAATCTTCTAGCAATATCTAGAATATCTTTCTTATCTTCATCCGCAACTGTCAGTAATACAGTACCATATTGTGGAATCTTTACACCACTTGCTATAAGTGCCTTATACAATGCTTTCTCTAAAGAATCATCACAGCCAAGTGCTTCACCTGTGGATTTCATTTCCGGTCCTAAGACCGTATCTACAGATCTCAATTTTGCAAATGAGAATACTGGAGCTTTGACATATACCTGTGTTGTATCTTCCTTCATATATCCAGGTGTAATATTCTGATCAAGTAAAGACTGACCTAAAATACATTTTGTTGCGATATTACACATGCCAATACCTGTAATCTTAGATAAGAATGGGACTGTTCTCGAAGATCTTGGGTTTACTTCCAGAACATAGACTTTCTCATTTTTATCTACAATAAACTGAATGTTATACAATCCGACAAACTTGAAGCCTTTTCCAATACGTATTGCATAGTCAATGATCGTATCTTTAACTTTCTTAGAGATTGTCTGTGTTGGATATACTGAAATAGAGTCACCAGAATGGATACCTGCTCTTTCAATATGTTCCATCACGCCAGGAATGAATACATTTTCTCCATCCGCAATTGCATCAATTTCTAATTCTTTTCCTAATACATAACGGTCAACAAGAATTGGAGAATCATGAGAGATTTCTTTGACTGCAGTTGCCATATACACTTTCAATTCATCATCGTTGTGTACAATTTCCATTGCTCTGCCACCTAATACATAGCTTGGTCTTACAAGTACTGGATAAGAAATCTTATTTGCAATTTCAAGCGCTTTTTCAACAGTGACTGCTGTTTCTCCTTCTGGCTGAGGAATGCCTAGTACATTCAACATGTTTTCAAATTCATGTCGATCCTCTGCCTTATTGATTCCTTCTAAAGATGTACCAAGAATCTTTACACCATGTTCAACTAGACCTGAAGCAAGATTGATTGCAGTCTGTCCACCAAACTGTACAATGACACCTTCTGGCTGTTCTAGATCTACAACATGCATCACATCTTCCACAGTCAATGGTTCAAAGTATAACTTGTCAGAAATAGAGAAGTCTGTAGATACCGTTTCTGGGTTATTGTTGATGATAATTGCTTCATATCCACACTGCTTTAGAGTCTTGACTGTATGTACTGTTGTATAGTCAAATTCAACACCCTGTCCAATACGAATTGGTCCAGAACCAAGTACAATAATTTTCTTTCGATCTGTTCGAATAGATTCATTTTCTTTTTCATATGTGGAATAGAAATATGGTGTTAAAGAAGTAAATTCACCAGCACAGGTATCTACCATCTTATAGACAGGAATCATGTTTTCCTTCTGTTCCATTTCATACAGATCCATTTCCTTCATATTCCAGTTTCTTGCGATATATTTATCCGAGAAACCATTTCTTTTTAATTGAAATAGAACTTCTACATCTTTTGGATGTTCTTTCATTTCCTTTTCTAGATCAATTATTCTCTGGATATGTTTCAGGAAGAAATAATCAATATTTGTCAGTATATGAATTTCATCCATGGAATATCCCATACGCAGCCATTGTGCAATCGCAAAGATTCTTTCATCATCTCTATCTTTGATCTTCTGATACAATTCTTCTTTAGAATATGCATAGAATTCTTGCTTTTCTAGATGATCAACTTTTACTTCCAAAGATCTGACAGACTTTAAGAATGATTCTTCAAAAGTTCTGCCAATTGACATAACTTCTCCTGTTGCTTTCATCTGTGTGCCTAATTGTCTATCTGCATTTGGGAACTTGTCAAATGGAAGTCTTGGAAACTTTGTTACAACATAGTCTAGTGCTGGCT
This sequence comes from Erysipelotrichaceae bacterium 7770_A6, assembly GCA_014610835.1. Taxonomy (GTDB): domain Bacteria; phylum Bacillota_I; class Bacilli_A; order Erysipelotrichales; family Erysipelotrichaceae; genus Bulleidia. Next base: position 3,242 of record QQXM01000144.1, on the reverse strand, counting down.
CAAAGCATGCATAGCTTGTACCTGTAATTGGGTTTTTGATTTCATCCAGTGTTAATCCTGCCGCAAGTTTAGCACTGATGGAAGCAATTGGATAGCCTGTTGCTTTAGATGCCAATGCAGAAGATCTAGATACACGCGGGTTGACTTCAATAACATAGTATTTGAAACTTTTTGGATCTAATGCAAGCTGTACATTACATCCACCACAGATACCTAATGCACGGATGATCTTCAAAGATGCGTTTCTTAGCATCTGGTTTTCTCTATCTGTAAGTGTCTGTACTGGTGCTACGACAATACTGTCTCCTGTATGAATACCGACAGGATCTACGTTTTCCATATTACAGATCACAATTGCATTATTTTTTCTATCTCTCATGACTTCGTATTCGATTTCTTTATAGCCTGCAATAGACTGTTCAATCAAACACTGGTGTACAGGAGACATCTTCAAACCTGTTTCTGTAATATGGCGTAATTCCTCTTCATTATGGGCAAAGCCACCACCTGTACCACCTAATGTATATGCTGGACGTACGACTAGTGGATAGCCTTCACTTTTCGCAAATGCGATTGCCTGATCCACTGTATGTACAATTGCACTTTCAGGTACTGGTTCATGTAATTCATTCATCAAAGATCTGAATAAGTCTCTATCTTCTGCCTTATTGATGGCAGTGATATCTGTACCAAGGATTTCTACTCCAAATTCATCAAGAATTCCATCTTTATGCAATTCCACAACAAGATTTAAACCCGTCTGTCCACCAAGAGAACCTAAAATAGCATCTGGTCTTTCCTTAAAGATAACTCGTTTTGCGAATTCTACTGTTAATGGTTCAATGTATACTTTGTCAGCAATCGCAGCATCTGTCATGATTGTCGCTGGATTAGAGTTGATCAGGATAACTTCATATCCCTCTTCACGTAATGACTGACAGGCTTGTGAACCGGCATAGTCAAATTCTGCAGCTTGTCCAATCACAATTGGTCCACTGCCAATAACCATAATTTTATGAATATCTGTACGTCTAGGCATGTGCATTCTCCTTATCCATCATTTCAATAAATTTATCAAATAAATATGTACTGTCTTGTGGTCCAGCATTTGCTTCTGGATGGTACTGTACCGCAAAGCATGGGTATTTTGTATGTCTAACGCCTTCACAACTGCCATCATTCAATGCTCTATGAGACATCACTAGATCTGTTCCTTCTAGACTGTCAATATCTACCGCAAAGCCATGATTTTGAGAAGTGATTTCTGTTCTGCCTGTTTCTAGATTGACAACTGGATGATTTGCGCCACGATGACCAAACTTCAGCTTATATGTTTTTGCACCTTGTGATAAGGCAATCAGCTGACATCCAAGACAGATACCAAATACAACTGTATGCGGAATCAGTTTTTTAATTGTTTCAATGACTTCAGGAAGATCTTCAGGATCACCAGGACCATTACTTAACATGACACCATCTGGATTGAAACTCATGATTTCTTCAAAGCTTGTGTTGTATGGAACAACAACAAGATCACAATCACGCTTTGCCAATTCTCTTTGAATTGAAAGCTTGACACCAAAATCCATCATGACTACTTTCTTGCCTCTTCCAGGAATTGGATACATGGAACGTGTAGATACTCTTTCTACCTGATCATGCAGGAAACTTTCCTTCTTTAACTGTTCTACTAAAGATGGAATTTCTTCTTCTGTGTCACAGAAAGAAGCTTTTAATGTTCCCATAGAACGGATCTTCTTTGTGATTGCACGTGTATCCACACCAAAGATGCCTGGAATTTTCTTATCTTTCATATACGCATCCAAAGTCATCTCTTCTCTGAAATTGCTTGGAAATGGACAATAGTCTCTCATCACAAAGCCAAATACTGCAGGAACAAGACTTTCATTATCATCACGGTTGATACCGTAGTTTCCAATCAAAGGATATGTCATCATAACAATCTGACCACAATAAGAGTTATCTGTCAGAATTTCCTGATATCCAGTCATGGAAGTATTAAATACTAACTCACCTGTACTGTAACAATTGCTGCCTAATGCCTCTCCTTCATAAAAAGAGCCATCTTCTAAAACGAGATACCTTTTCATATGCTTCTTCCTCCTTGTAAAAAAAAGACAGTTCCACAAATATGAACTGTCAAATAGAATTTAAAAATGTAAAAAGAACGTTACGAGAACAATTTGGAAACCTAGTTAAAGTAGAATTCATCATAGCCGTCCTCCTTCTTATCGTCAAATATAGTAACAGTCTCTTCCGTTTTCTGCAACAAAAATTTTTACAAGAAAACAATATTTCATTTTTATTCCATCAGTAAAACTTAAAATTCATGATAAATAAGAAATTTATCAGAGATATTGATATTTCAATTTATTTATTCCATTGTTCGGCCTGTTCATTGACAATGCGCAATGCATTCAATGTTCTTGGATATCCCATGAATGGTACACAGTTAGAAATGACCTTAATCAAAAATTCCTTATCATTTCCTAAGCCAAAGTTTGCCTGTGTATGACCAGCTAATTGTACTTCACAGCCACCCTGTGCATACAGAAAACAGAACGTAATCATTTCTCTTGTTGCATAGTCTAAACCATTTCTTGTATACACATCACCAAAACAGTTTTCTACCAGCCATTTGTTGATATGCTTTGATTCTTTTGGACCCCTTTGACCATTTCCACGCATGTGTTCACCAAAGATATCGATCTGGCACTGTTCACCCTTCTCATAGCGATTATTGACTGTTGTTGTAGATTGTGAAGGTAATGGAAGTGTATATCCCATTTCTTCTAGAATTTCATTGCTTGCCTTCAAGAATGGATATGTTCTTCCCATGCCTAGATAATCCACTGCCTGATAAATGATTTCTTTAATTTCAACAGGTGTAACGTTAAAACGCAAAGCTGCTTTCATCATCAAACGGAATTCATCAATAGATGATGATCCAATTAATACCGCAAGGATTGCAATAAAACGTGTACGATCGTCTAACTGTTGTCCTTCTTCATTCACAACTTCATCAAAAGCAAAGTTAGTGAAATAATCAAAGAATTCTGAATCTGTTTTCGCTAGATCATTTTCTTCATTTTCAAACATTTTTTCGTAATACTGTTTTGCTTTTTCACTCATTGTCATAATAATGGTATATATAAATTAGCTCATCCAGCTGAGTCAAATCTATATACATCTCCTTTCTCTTCCGGCTTAGTATCGGCCCG
>QQXM01000143.1 GCA_014610835.1 Erysipelotrichaceae bacterium 7770_A6 | reverse complement strand
TACCGTGCTCTCTCTGTTATTGCCAAAGAAAATGACTATATCCAGTCTGATGTCTACAGGAACAGTAATTTTGTTATTTCACGCAACAACAGGGTTCTCTACTATGACTGCACAAACTTCTTCTTCGAGATCGAAGAGGCTGATGATTTCAGAGAATACGGGAAATCCAAAGAGAACAGACCGAATCCTATCGTTCAGATGGGACTGTTCATG
>QQXM01000142.1 GCA_014610835.1 Erysipelotrichaceae bacterium 7770_A6 | reverse complement strand
AAGAGGCTGATGATTTCAGAGAATACGGGAAATCCAAAGAGAACAGACCGAATCCTATCGTTCAGATGGGACTGTTCATGGATGGTGACGGTATTCCTCTTGCATTCAGTACATTCCGCGGAGCTTCCAATGAGCAGCCTTCCATGAAGCCTCTGGAAGAAAAGATCATCCATAATTACGGTCTGGACAGATTTGTTGTCTGTACTGACGGTGGACTCGGAAGTGTTTCCAACAGACTGTTCAACAACATTGAGGGTCGTGCATTCATTACAACGCAGTCTTTAAAGAAGCTGAAAAAAGACAAAGAG
>QQXM01000001.1 GCA_014610835.1 Erysipelotrichaceae bacterium 7770_A6 | reverse complement strand
GATTTTCCTTCAAGACCTCATGAACATCATGTTATTTTGGAATATGTCAAAACCTCATCCAATTTTGGATAATCTTTTTTGTTATAATGCTGATAGAAAGTATTGAGGAAAATATCATGGCATTTACACTTGGGGTATCTGTATACCCAGAACAGGAAACGATCGAACAAATCGATACGTATTTAAAGCTTGCGAGCAGTTATGGTTTTACAAAAGTATTTACAAGTATGTTTTCAATTGAAGGAAGCAAAGATGAAGTTGCACAGTATTTTAAGAATTTTACAGGTATTGCACATCAATACGGGATGAAAGTATCTGGTGACTGTAATACGAAATTCTTAGAAAAGATGGGCGCAGATGAATCAAATTTATCTATTTTCAATGAAATGGGAATTGATTCCATTCGTATGGATCTTTGCTATTTTGATGAAAGAGATACAAAACTGATCAATAATGCATATAACATTGGTGTTGAAATGTCTGCAGCATTTATTAAGCCAATTGATGAAGCAATTGCACGGGGAGCAAACATAGATAATTTAGTTTGTTGTCATAACTTCTATCCTGAAAGATATACTGGTGCAGATTTAGAATCTGTAATGAATGTAAATAATCACTGGAAAGAAAAAGGAGTCAAAGTAGCACAGTTTATTTCATCTAATGTAGAAGGTGCACATGGTCCTTGGCCAATTCAGGAAGGCTTGCCAACAATGGAAGATCATCGCTGGATGTCTGTGGATGATCAAGTTAGACATTGCTTAGCAATGGGAAATGTAGATGAAATTATTTTTGGTAATGCATTTGCTTCCAAAGAAGAATTTGAAGCAATTCAGCGTGTCATGAATCTAGTTTATGTAAATATTCCAAAGAAAGAAGGGATTGGTCCATTTGCGGATTATATTCCTCATGGAGAATTAAAGCGTATTCCATTTAAAATCGAAATGGCAGAGGGAGTAACGGATCTAGAAAAAGAAATTCTGTATTATGAAGCTCATACAGCTGGTGAATATCTGTACTATATGATTCGTGACCGCTGGACACGTATTCTGTATCATAATACGAGTATTCCTTGTAGAAAGAATGACAAGGCTATGTATCATAGAGGTGATGTAGTAATTGTAAATGATAACTGCAAACATTATCATGGTGAACTGCATATTGTCTTAAAAGATACACCAAATGATAATCAGAAGAATTATATTGGTCATATTCCAGCTGATGAAATGTGCCTGCTTGAACATTTTAAGTCAGGTACTGCATTCTGTTTTGAAAAAGAATAAATATATTTCATGATGAAAGATAAGATTTGTACAGTAAAAAACTAGTACAGTCTTATCTTTTCTTGTGCGGATTGATTCTGGCTATAAAAAGATCTAAACTACTTATATATGACAAAAGTATTAGGATCAAAAAGAATCTTTTCAGACATTACTGATGATGAATGTATGGAATTTTTAAACTCTGTCAGTAGTATTGTTCAGATTGATGCATATCAGCAATTAAAAAACTACACACATCATTACTATACAACGCGTTACCAGCATTCTTTAAATGTTGCCTGGTATTCATATTTGATGTGTAAGAAACTGCATCTAAATGCGGTTAGCTGCGCACGTGGTGCGATGATGCATGATTTCTATCTATATGATACACATGATGCTAAATACGCTAAAAAACATATTCAGACTCATCCTTCGATTGCATTAAAAAATGCACAGAAGTATTTTATATTAGATCCAGTTGAAGTGGATTGTATTATTCATCATATGTGGCCACGAGTGAAAGGAAAGCCAAGAACAAAAGAGGGTTACATCGTAACGATTGCTGATAAATATGCAGCAAGTCTTGAAGTATGCTCTCATCCTTTCTATGCTTTACCTGCGTATTTTAAAAAGATATTTTAACTGCATTATGAATATTAAGAAAGTTTATTATCATTTACCAGGATTATTTGAATTCTATGATTTTTATGAAAAGTTTCTGCCATTGTATAGAAATAAAAGACATTATTTTTTTGATTGGTGTGAAATAGGTTCTATCTATGGTTCACCAGCAGATTGTATCTGGTCAGGAGGAAGAATCAGTTATGTAAATCACGATCCTGATAAAGTGTTTACTTTTATGAAAGATTTCAATATATCAGCAAGACTGACATTCAGTAATTCAATGATTCGGCAGGAACATTTAAGTGATTTACGATGCAATGAATTATGCAGGTTATTATCTGAAATAAATGGAAATGGTGTTATTGTTCATTCAGATATATTATTGAATTATTTAAAAGAAAAGTATTCAAATTTGTATTTTGTTTCTTCTACAACAAAAGTGATTGTTGATTTAAATGAATTTGTAGATGAAGTGAATCAAAATGATTTCAAGTATGTTGTCATTGATTTTCGTTTGAATAAAGCATTTGCTGAATTAAAGAATCTGAATCAGATACAAAAAGATAAAGTTGAATTTTTATGTAATGAATGCTGCTGGATTGGATGTAAAGACCGCAAGAAGTGCTATGAAACTGTCAGTAGACAGAATCTAGGAATTGATTGTGCTGATCATGTATGTAAAGCACCAGATTCTAATGAAGGATATCGATTTTCAAAAGCAATGCAGAATCCATCATTTATCAGTAAAAATGATATTCTACAGACATATGTTCCTATGGGATTCAGCAACTTTAAGATTGAAGGAAGAGATCTTGGCAACGCATTGTTATTGGAATTTATATTGTATTATATGGTAAAACCAGAGTATCAAATCCATGTACGTGAAGAGATGTATTTAGATACAATGTTAGATTTATTCTAGTAAAAAATAAAAATCGCATAAGATACATTATGCGAAGTGATATAAAAATCTCAATTATAATTAACAGTTGTTTGTTAATTTGCAAACCTATCCTTAACTTAGCACTCTATCCTTTACTTAAGTGCAATATTTCAAAGCAATGAGTTGCATTCTATCCTTTACTTAACTATTTAAAAGTACTAACTGTTTAGCATTGATTGCTTTCAGCTAGTACTTATTTTTTATATTGGGTTGTTTGCGTCTCCAACAGACTCTTCAATACTTAATAGCGTATTATCTTCAATTTTACCTGTGTTTGATTTGTTTGGCATTCTACGGCGAGAACGCTTTTTACTTGTTAGCTTGGTTAAAGTTTCTCGCTTAAGATCTCTAGTTGATTTTTCTTTTCGATATACATCATCAAATACTTTTGTTATCTGTTCTTCAGAAAATTCATCATAGCTTTCTTGAATATAAGCGACGACACCTCTTCTAGCAATTTCTTTGGCTGTAGCTTTAGGATTTTTTGCCATATCCTTAATTCTTTTCTCCTGTGACACTTCAGACGCTTTGTCTATTACTCCATTTTTCACAGAATCATATGCGTCTTTTGTGTATACGTCTCTCTCTTTTTCTGACAAATCCTCTCTGTTTATTGCTATGGTTATCATTCTGAAAAATTTTTCAATTACCTCTTTTATAAAATCAAGATTTATTTCACGTTTTTTTTCATTATTATTTTTCGTAGAATCATCACTATTTTCTGATGATGCTTTTTCATTCTCTGATATGTAAAATACCCAAGTCAAAGTGTAAATCAGCACGATATATGCGATAATACCATGACTTTCCATGAATATCTCGTTCCGCATCTCTTCAGTAAATTCCACATATTCGTCTCCCCACTGAAATACGGTTAATGGTTCAAACACAGATTCTAAAAATTCTTCGTCTTTTGTGTATTTGTCACATAAGATTCGAGAACCCACTCTTCTTGCAAACTGTGGCTTCCTTATAATTTTTTCAATTACCTCTTCTGTTCCTGACAAACCCAATCCAACCATCGAATCATTTACTAGTGTCATCAAAGTGTTAAAACTATTTTCCTTAGTAGAACTGAAGGAAAGCTGCTGTATTTCATCAAGAATGATAACCCCAATTGCATATTGCTCAATGACTTTGCATAATCTGCTCGATATTTCACCTATCTTGGAATTTTTATTTCCCATGATTTCTTTTTCGACTGTTGGAAATGTGTTTCCCAGATATCTGTCTATTTCTTTTCCAATTTTTCCAAACAGAACTTTAAAATTCGAATCTGGTGGGCATGAAACATAAATACATGGTATCTGAATTGTCATACTTCCATCTTCGTTAATATGACGTATAACCTTTGGATAGTAATTTATTGCGATTTCTAAAGCTGAACTTTTGCCACATCCTGATGGACCAATGAGGTTAAACCCGACAGGTGCTGATAATGAAGAAGCAACTAATCGAGTTTTATTTTCGTGGGCTTCTCCGTTAACTGTCACCGTGGCAGAAGACCTACCAGCGATTTCTGATCGTTTTGAATAGGACTGAACCATTGTTAAATACAAACTGTTCCATAAATCACTGTCATATGGCATTGGAAACCTGATACTATACAAATCTATAATTTCCCTGAGTTTTTGAATTTCACTTTTATCAGGTCTGTCTGAGAAGTTTTGTGGTATTTTGAAATTATAATTTTCTATGGTATCTATATCAGGAATTTGTGGTAATGCTTCAATGTATTTATTGCCGTTATCCGATGCATTGTCGGATTTTACGTAAATAGCGTCAGTTATTGTTCCGTAATTGAAGGATTGACCATCATACTGTGAAGTATTAGGTTTTAACTTAACGTATTCCATCATAGTCTGTTTGTCCTTCGTCCTTTCATTTTTATATTCTTCAGCATTTCTTCCATGTCTGGTTTTTTCTTTACCTTTTCAACACTCTCTGGTTCTTTTTGCGATTCTTCAATAACTTCTTCTGGAGTAGAGAGTACGAGATTTTCTTCTGTTTCAGGTAAAGCATTGCTGAACTCTTCTATTGAAGTATCGATTCCGATTCTTGAAGCGATATCATATTCTGACTGAGCAATTGCACTCTTTTCGAGTTTTCGATTCTCTCGCATATCTTTGTCAGTTGGAAGTATATCTGTATAACTTTCGTTAATAATTGCTTTTATATTGCTTCTACCATCTGCGTAGAGCAGATTATTATAATTTTTTTCTTCTTTATCCAATGCAGCACGCTGTGCATTTAATTTAATCATTTCCTGCTCAGTCAAGTTAGCATAGCCTTTATTTTCCTGCTTTCTAGGATTCATTTTAAAGACAACTAATTTTGATTTGTTAACGTAGTAAATGTTATTCATATTTCTAGGATCATACTTTATCTCAACAGGTGTATGTTTTTCCTGATTAATGTACATTGCTGCAAAAAAGTCTGGGATTTCATCAATATCTGCAGTGTATGTTCGCTTCAGAAAATGCAGTCCTTTTCTATCGTAGTAAGCAGTTCCATTTTTCATTAAGGCAATCAAAAATTGCTGTTTATTAGTTATTGGTCTTGGAGACTGGACTTTATCGCAATAATATTTCCACAGTTCTACAGGACGTGCTTTTACGCCTAATGTCAATTGCTCTGGCGTGAGTGAATAATTCTTCATTGCACGTTTGTTATGTTCGATAATCAGAATTAACAATGTTTTTGTGAACTGATCGATATTTAACATTGCTTCTTTGTGATGCTTTGATCCCCAGTCTTTAGTGATTACACCTATGCTTTCGAAAAGACCTCTCTGTTGCTGCTGGATAAGGCGAAAGCTGTTTTCAATTAATGATTTCATTGAACCAGTCGCAACAGGCTCAAGGTTTCTCTCAATGCCCAGCTGCTGGCAAACAGTATAGATATCTTGCCCTTTAAAGTCAGATCCTTGATCACATCTCATGCGTGTAGGAATGATGCCAGATGGCCAGTCATCAGCATTTATATGTAATCCATATGATTCGCAATAAGTGACTTTATCATCACATAAATTGATGAACATATTTGTTAATCCAACATAGCTGTTCTGGTTGAAGGCAACTCCGACACATAGTATGACATGAGTCAGTACATCAATCATCATTAAGAGCTTTTTATCTTCTTTCAGCATTCAACCATTGAACGATAATATCCTGTACCGGCAGTTCACAGTCAATATCACCGTGAGCATTACATTTTGTACATGTTCCGTTCTTTCTGGCATTGGCACAAAAATCCATACAGAAATCGGCTGGATAAAATTTGCCGTTTGATAGATCAGTCAGCCAGTCTGCAAGTTCTTCATCTGATAATGTTTTCAGCCATTCTTTGTTAGTCATCTTTGCTTTCCTCATCCATCACTGCACCACAGAACGGGCAGCGAGGCTTCTCCATGTTTACTTCTTTGTTGCAGTTTGAGCAGGTACATTCTCTTGCATAGAAGAAACCCGAAACGGCTGTTGGATCCTCGATCTTCTTATGGATCCAGTGTGCATGTATTTCTTTGTTTTGTGTCATACGAATATTCCTTTCTTCATTTAAAAGAGTTTTGATTGTTCTACCAGTATTGACCCTTTTACAGAATGTTCCCGTTTTGGAAATGATCTGACAAAGGCATCTATATCTTCTTGCGTGCTGATTGGTACAGAATCATACTGCTTAATTAACATCTGGTTTCCAGCCTGTTCAACCATATCTGGTGACAGACAGCCAATCGGTCTGTGCAGTTCTGCTGCTTTTCTTACTGCGTGCATTGTTCCGCCATCCTCAGATGTCTCAAGGACAATTAACCCGTCAGCAATCCCGGCTTGTAGTCTGTCACGTTCTACATAGGTTGCTTTAGTCGGTGCATGACCAATCGGGTATTCTGATATGGCTAGAGAACCGTTATCAATCATTTGAAGAAGCAATCCTGTATTTTCTGACGGTACTACCATATCTAATCCGCATGGCATGACAGCGAGTGTATATCCTGTTTCCATTGCACCTTTGTGACCGCAGGTGTCACTTCCAACAGCAAGCCCACCGACAATTACAAACTCTTTATCAGCCAGTATATGTGCCAGTCGTGTACCAACTCTAGCAACATAATCAGATATCTTTCGACTGCCGATGATTGTGATAAACTTGCATGGTTTACGCAAGAGCATAGTATTTCCCTTGGCAAAGAACAGCACAGGTGCATCACTTCCAAGAGCACGGAAGTTCTCAGGATAAAGATAATCATATAAAGATATCGCAGTGATACCCATAGATTCCTGCTTTTCAAGGATACGGCCTGCCTGATATAAAACGTTCTTGAGCATCATTTCGTCCACAGGCTTAATTCGTGTATTTATCATGGTGAGTTGATTCACAAGCCAGTGCAGCGTGTCAATCTGAACATATCCATTTGTTAAAATCTTCCTGTATGGAATAAGAAATCTGTTCAATGTTCTCCGCCCAACTCCAGGCAGCAGAGACAATGCAAGTATGATTTGTTGATGTGAATATCGCATATACATATTATACAACTTGAAATAGAGATTTCTGACGTACTCAATGTGAACACTTTTCTTGGTTTTAAGATTCAAGGAAGAGATAGAAGAGATTAAAGCTTATGCTAAAATTTGAAGTAGGAAACATTTATGCGTGCAGAAGTGCATGTGATCATGATTGTATATGGTATTTTAGAGTCGTTAGTCGTACAAAAAGTACGATTACGATATTAAAAAAATCCTGTAGTAAAAAGGATCAATAAACAATTATCTGAATGGAATGGAGCAGAATCTGTTTATCCTTTAGGTAATTACAGTATGGCACCAGTCTTATCAGCTGATGATTCAGCGTTTAAGATTGTGTTGAGTTAAAATACAAGTGAATTTCAAATCTATGAGGTCAATTTTAGGAGATATGTCATGCAGCAAAGACTAGAAAATTTCATTGCTAAAGCAGCAATTGCTTTGGATCACATCATTCTACCACTGAAGATAGAATGGAAACACAATTATAGAAGGGAACGCATTCAACTCTATCCAAGCGTGAAGTTCTGCAAGGAGCTGCAGGAATGTGGTGCAGATATTCAGCACGAAACTGCTTACGAAGATTATTTCGATTGGGTTTTATTTGATGGAAAAGAAATCGTTTTGAAATACGGTTGCATAGGCTTTGAAAACAATAAAGATTTAATCGAATCAACAAACGATGATTTTTTAAGAGAGATGGATCGTTATATTGAAAACCACAAGTATTTCTCTATGTATCTTTGGCTTGATAAAAAAATGCATCCTTTGGAATTGGACGTTGAGCATGTTTTATAAAATAGTGTGATAAACTTTCAGTCTGAATGTATCCATTTGTAAGAATCTTCCTGTACGGAACAAGGAATCTGTTCAATGTTCTTTGACCAACTCCAGGCAGCAGAGACAGTGCAAGTATGATTTGTTGATGTGAATACCGCATATACATATTATACAACTTGAAATAGAAATTTCTGATGTACTCAAGTGTGAACACTTATCTTTGAGAGGCATCAGTCTTTTGCTCTTTTTGTGGGATTATAGAAAAAGTGACATTTCAGTCACTTTCTTTTGGAAATATTTATTATTAAATTATGATAAGTAAACTATAGTTTGTAAGTTTCTTGAATATCCTGCATTTTACATTGTGATTGTTAAGTTAAAGATAGCTTTGCAAATACATTTAAAATAGACTGATTTTAAGTTAAGGATAGGTTTGCAAATTAACAGTTTTGTTAATTTGCAAACCTATCCTTAACTTAGCACACTATCATTTACTTAAGTGCAATATTTCGAAGTGATGAGTTGCATTCTATCCTTTACTTAACTGACATTTTCCAATTCGAACCGAAAATTTCCAAGTTGAACCGAAAACAAACATATATTATCTGAACAAATAAAAAAATTCTGTGGTTATAGATAAGCTTTCTGCATCCGCTGGTACTAGATTCAGAAAAACAACTGACAGGGTTCTGATCAGCTGTGCTGCATCTTGCGTATCCAATTTTTCCATTTCACATGCTTATCAGTAAATTTAGGTCTTCATCTTTTGAGTAGCCAGGGCACACACCCTATTTGCTCGTCAAGAAGTCAAAAAAAATCCGTCAGCTTTCTTCATGGATAAGAAAGTTAACGGATTACATTTTGCATACGTTATTCTTCTAATATTTTTGTAGGGTTTGCATCCGTTACAAATATCATACTATCATAAAGCACCGCAGGAGGTTGAAACATTCGATAACTTGGAGGAAGAAGTCGCATAATGATTGAGTAGCTTTCTCCAAGTGTTCCCATATAGGTGTATTCAGAAGCCTGCCTACCTAGTTCAGAATTTTCCGGGACTTTAGTAAAATCCAACCAACAAATATCAAATCCCGCCAGTTTTGCCGCTTTTGCTAAAGGATCATGGGAATAAAACACCTGAATTGTACGCTTTTTAGGCGAACGGGTCGGCATATTGCAATGGGTTTTATAAAAATCGGTACCAATGACATAGTAACCGTTTACTGCGTCCTTGGAAAGAAGTTTACCCATTGAGTCAAAACTGCCCCATTTTGCGACATGGCTGTTGTGACCTGTCACAAAGATTTTTTCATGCCCGTTTCGCTGCTCCTGCTGTAAAATCCACTGTACATTTTCTGCCATAAATTGATCTCTTAATGTAGCACCATCATCATTTGTCAGAGTTTGAAGCTCGGAATGCTGCATTAAACTGTCTACAAAGTGAATTGCATTTTCCGGACCGTTCTTGCTTTCCAATTCTTCCTTCACTTGTGTAAGTGTTTCAATTCGAGTAGATAAATCGCATTCACTGCTCCAGTTTTCACCTTCCACAAGTTTCTGCAAGTTTGTTGTGTCCACTTCCAGTTCTTTGCAGACTTCTTCCAAAAACCTCATGCTGTAAGAAATCCTCTGCATATCAAAACCGTAAAAGCGAAGGTCTTCGCCTTCCAATGCACTTTCATTGTACTGGCGCATATAGGAGATAAGTTCTGCCATCTCTTCCGTTCTATAAATGGAAAATCCAATCGCTGCAGCTGCTTCCTGTGCTGTCCCCTCACCGCCGTGTATATATCGGTTTACCTGCTCGCAGCCACCGTAGTCACCTTCAAGGGCAAACGCCCTAACACCATTATTTTTTACCATCTGCTGGAACACTTCCAGCTTCAACTGCTGAAATTCTGCATTTCCGTGAGTAGCTTCTCCCAATGCAATTATTTTTGCACTTTCAGGCACAGTTATATTTTCCACGGGTTCAGCATAAGCTAAAAACTCTTCTGGATTCACATTTTCTCCTGTGCCAAAACCTCCAAAACGCATAAATACAAGTGCCGCTAAAGCCATAACACCTAATAATCCAAAAACGATATATCTTATCTTAAATCTTCTTGTCTTTTTATTCTTCATATCTAATAGCCCTTTATAATGAATCAATTGTCTTACATCCGTTTTCCACGCTTATTGTACTTCACGTAATAGTTCTTCTGCCGTAGTGTTGAACAATTTTGCAAGTGTAAGCAGATTGGAAGTGCTTGGGTCAGCTGCTCCGGTCTCCCATTTAGAGACAGCCTGCCTGCTTACGCCGATAGATTCTGCAACAAACTCCTGCGTCATCTTACACTCTTCACGATGCTGCTTCAAAACCTCACCGAGAGATTTCTTGATGATGGACTTTTCTTTTCTGACATTGCCCGATTTGACATATCTATTCAATGCTCTTATGAGGAAAATTCCCACAGTGATAAATGCCGCTATCACCGCCACCCCGATTAGCAGTACAATGCCAAAAACAATAACTCCTAAAAAATCATATTTCACTTAATCACCTCATTTCGTGACTTCATGATAGCGAAATTTCATGGTTGCTACCACCAATTATCATGATATTTCTTTGGTTGCGAACGGTTGCGGAACTAAAATAACACTTTTTTATGCAAAAGGCATATCCCGATTTATCTTTCTGAGGAAAGTATATATGAATAATCAGCGGATTGAAACTTCCTGCCAGTCAATTCTTATATTCAATGCGCAATTGACTTCTACCCTGTTGAATAACGAAGTAGTACACATGATGTTATTTAACAGGGTACACCACCATTTGCACGTCAAAAAACACAAAAAATCCGTCAGCTTTCTTCCAGGATTAAAAAGTTAACGGATCATATTTTGTAAAATAGTGTGATAAACTTTCAGTCTGAACATATCCATTTATCAAAATCTTCCTGTATTGAATAAGAAATCTGCTCAGTGTTCTCCGACCAATTCAGGGCAGGAGAGACAGTGCAAGTATTATCTGATGATGTGTATATCGCATAGAAATATTATACAGCCAGTGATTGAAAAATTTCTTCTTAATGATATGAAAATGAAAGACATACATGCCTTTTCAAGTATGTTTTCTCTTCGAATTGGGAACCCCTATCCAAAATATTTTGCTTTGTTTTCGTTTCGAAATGGAAAATTTACGAGAGGGCTAAAATAAGAAATGCAAAATGTTTTCTGTTCGAGTTGGAAATTCGAAAAAAAATTCACCTCAAATAAGTGAATTTTGCAGCAATTTGTTTTCTTTTCAAGATGGAAAACAACAATTAATGTTATTTTACAACTTACAAGGCAAACAAACCAAAATGTATAAAATTAAAATCATCACAGACGTTCGGATTAATATGTCTCTGACGTATTTGTGATGACTCTTTTGTTTTTCTAAACCATGTGATTCTGTATCTGTGGAACTGCTGGAACTGAATCTTTTTTGCGTCTAGGCTTTTTATCAGTATGTTTCTTTTTGAGTTCCTCACAGGTCGCTGTCAGAAGATAATCCTGATTCAGTTCAATGTCTTTGTTTTGAGCTTTTTTAAGAACGAGATCAATATTGTGTCTTATCGTTGCTTCATTATACGTACTGTAATCTGGAAGCAGCTTTATGATTTTGAGCACATAATTTATGTATGCTTCTAAATAATCGGTATTGTTTGGAGCATTGTTCTTATTGAGATACTCTTCTTCATCCGCCCTCTTTGCCTGTTCCTGAATTTCTGCATCTATGTCAGAATAAAATGCTTCATGATATCCAGTCACTATTTTTTCTTTTTCCTGTGCTGCCTGATTGTAGGATAAATCAAAAAATGCCGTAGCTTTATTTTGCATTTATTGCAAGTTACACGCTACAGCTAGATTAAAATATAATATTTTGAAATCTTCATAAAATCTTTAATTTTGCTTTTTATACTTTAACTAAAAAATAAGGAAAGGGTATGAACACTTATGTAGGTATTGTAGGAAGTTTATTATCTGCATTGCTAGTTACAGGACTTAGAGATTTTATCTGGAAATTCCTGCCGTGGGGCTGAGGTGTACGATTTATGGATTATTGTGTTTTAAGATATGTTAATGAGGGCAGTTTCATTCTAACTTACCAGAATTTCAACAAGGTTTTATACTCATGCAGGTTTTTACAGTAGTGCTGTTTATCATAAGCTTAGTGTGGTTTCAGAGATGGGAAGGAGTAAAAGAAAATGAGTAAAAAAATGATGATATTGCTGTTTGCTGTTATTATATGTTTATCTCTTGCAGTCTGTTCTTTACAGGACAAAATCGGGGACTATTCCAGAGAGCAATGCTATCTGAATAAGGAAAATGTGACGCAATTTTCCTATAAGGGAAATGACTACACGATTTTAGCGGATACTGTCTCTAATAGTGGACTCGGGGAATGGATTGGGTATATCCGACAACTTGTGGCTGTAGACGAATCAGGAAAAATATTACTTCAAGAAAATCTCAAAACTGCTACCTTTCAGACGTTGGCAGATTCAGCAGATTTAGTGGATAAAACCCCTAATGACGCCTATATTATTCCATTCTTAAATGTGTATGCAGCTCCTAACGCTGACGACTATCTGATTGTAGATATAAATGGAGGGTATCACAAAGCTGTTATAGATGAAAATATCAAAGGCACAGATACAGTTTTTGACTTTAAGGATGTAGAGCAATCTATGAGTGGAAAGTTTGAAATCAATCCTCAAAATGCAACGCAGCTTCTTTGTGATGGGACGGTTTATCAAGTAACTTCTGATACTGTATCAAATAATGAATTGGGAAGTTACATTGGTATTCTTGCGGAAAATGTCATATTTAATGCAGAAACAAAAATTCCTTTGTCAAAGGAGGAACTAAGAAAAATTGACTGGTCTGGGAAAAACGCCGGACAACATCGGGAACAATGGATTTACAAAGATATTTATGAAATTCATGGTACAGAAAAGACCGAAGCCGTTGCAGTACAGATAAATGACCGCTACTATATTGCAAAGCGTCAATGACCGATTTTTGTTTTTCTGTCTTTATGGATTATGATATAAAAGTGTTTATTTACCTTCTAAGTTGTCAATATATTTTTCGATGTATTGTGTCAAATTCAATCTGTTTACCTTTTGAGTTGTCATGATTTTTAAAAAGTTGAAAAAAAGACAGAATTTTTCTGAATTCTGTTCACCTTCTAAGTTGTCAACGGACAATTAACAGTTAGCTATATCGACTATACTATTTACCTTAATATAAGTACTAATTTCTTCATGCAGACTATTTATCATCAGTATTGTACAGATTATAATCAAAAATCAGAAGTAAAAACTACTTCTGATTTAATACACTGATGAGACAATCTAAAAACGCATCTTCCCCTAATGTATTGATTTTAAAGAATACAGCCTGGCTTCCACCGGATGTAATTGCTGAAAGCTGAATTGGATTGTTGACTGATTGAAACAACGTAACATTTAAACTTACACGATTATTTCCAAATGCACTGTATCTTTCAAATACGCGAACGCTACATCTTCCATTTTCTTGAATAAAGTCACTGCTATCTTCTAACGTAGCAGATAGACTTCCATTTAAAATACCATTTTCAATATGCTGAAGCAGTTCATCAAAGTTACAATTCAATTCTTTCTCTATTTTAGACATAGTTTACCTATTTATTGATTAATCAAAATATTTCTGATCTACAAGTTGATGTACAAGTGTTTCAAGAATTGTAGCACATTGTTCAAATCCAATAGATGTATTTAAGCAGATATCATAATTATGTTTATCTGTGAATTCTTTTCCAGTATATTGTTTATAGAAATTTGCTCTTTTTTTATCTTTTAGAAGCACGTATTTTTCAACATCCATTGTGCCATATTCTTTTAATTCTTTGGCATGCTGAATTTTTCTCTTCATATCACTATATAAGAATACATCAATGGATGGTAGACCAGCTTCTTTTAAGATTGCTTCTGCAGCACGACCAATAATAATGCAAGGTTTATGTGCAAGATCAATGATGACTTCTCTTTGTGCATAGAAGACTTTATCATGCATGCTACCGCCACCAATGAGCGTATCAATAAATTTTTCTCGATCCCCTATTTCTTCAGAGTCTTTTGAAATCTGTTCAATTGATAATCCAGAATTCTCTGCAGTTGTAATGATAAAATCCTTATCATACCAGGGAACATTTAATTTTTCAGCTAATAAAGAAGCAACACTTCTTCCGCCAGCTCCATATTCTCTAGCAATTGTAATGACTGGAAATTTCATCTGATTCATAATAAATAAATTCTCTCTTTTTCTATTTTAAAATTCTTTGAAGAAATTGCATTCTTCATCATTGCAAATTTTTGCTTCAGGCAAGTTAATATTGCAGTGAAATACATGTGCCAATGGATTGGATTGATTACCAAATACACGATACATGAATGGAACACTATTCTTCTTTAAAACTGGTATTAAAACATCTGGTGCATCTTTCAAGAAGTCTCCAGGACAGGTCATGATATAGCTTGGTGGGAAAGCAGGTGTAATAAAGTTTACACTGCTGATATTAAAATATTCATTTTCTGTTCCATGTTCAGGAAGATAATCGTACATTAGCTTTTCTGTATCTCCAAGCGTTTCTTTCTTCATTTCATAGACACCACAGTTCAATGCAATTGCCTTGAAAGAAAACCCTTCTGGTAATGTATAAGGTACGTGATAATCAGGATTTGTTAAAGCACATGAAAATAAAGAGAGCATATGTCCACCTGCACTGTCTCCAACACCATAGATATAATCTGTATCAAATCCATATTCATCACAATGATCAATAATCCATTGTGCTACAGTAGATGTATCTTCAAAAGATGCAGGATATTGGTATTCTGGAGCTAAGCGATAAGAATAGTTGACGACCGCAAATCCACGCTGTGCTAGATTCATGCAGTACCATTGATATACATTTTTATCACCATATACCCATCCGCCACCATGAACACTCATAATGACAGGAAGTTTTCCTTTAATATTCTTTGGACGATACACATCTAAAAGATTCCATTTTTCATCATGATTTGCATATCTTATATCTGAATACCGAACGACATCTTCTGGAATTTGATTGTTTTTATCTCTTTCCATATCTTCCATTGAAAAGGTTTTTCTAATAATTTCTGCATATTCACTCATAATTTATTCCTCTTTTTACACTTCTATTATTACATAAAAAATAAAAAAAGCTATCTCATATGGAGACAGCTTTACGTAACAATAATTAAGCGTTTTTGCTTGCTAAAGCAGTTTTGATCTTATCTGTGAGTAATGGAACAATCTTGTTCAAATCACCAACGATACCATAGTCAGCTACATCAAAGATAGGAGCTGTTTCATCCTTGTTGATAGCGATGATAATGTCAGATTCTTCCATACCAGCTACATGCTGGATAGCACCAGAAATACCAATTGCGAAATATACATGTGGACGAACAGTCTTACCTGTCTGACCAACCTGTAATTCCTTTGGTTTCCATCCGTTATCTACAACAGCACGTGAGCATGATACTGTACCATGCAATACTTCTGCTAGATCGTCTAATAGCTTGAAGTTTTCAGCAGAACCAACACCACGTCCACCAGATACAAGGATCTTAGCTTCAGCGATATCAGCTACATTAGATACTTCCTTAACTACTTTTTCGATTTCAACGTAGCAGTTGTTCTTTTCTAATGCTGGCTTCCAGTTAATAACTTCAGCCTTTGCATCAGCAATAGGAGCAATCTTCTGCATTACGCCTGGTCTAACTGTAGCCATCTGAGGACGGTGATCAGGACATGCAATAGTAGCGATTGTGTTTCCACCAAATGCAGGACGTGTCATTAATAACTGCTTATGCTTCTGTTCTGTACCAGGAGCAGCTACGAGTGGGAAATCACCAATTTCAAGTACTGTACAGTCAGCTGTTAAACCAGTTTCAACTCTAGCACTTGTTCTAGGACCAAGGTCACGACCAATAGCTGTAGCGCCAACAAGAACGATTTCAGGCTTGAATTCGTTAATATAGCCAGCTAATGCCTGTGTATATGGTTCTGTTCTATAGTCTTTTAATTCAGGATCATCGATAACAACAACACGATCAGCACCATACTTAGCGAGTTCATCAGTTAAACCACCAACGTTTTCACCAATTAATACAGCTGTAACTGTCTTGTCATCTAAATCATTTGCAAGCTCTCTTGCCTTACCAAGAAGTTCTAAGGCAATGTTAGAAAGCTTTCCGTCTACCTGCTGAGCATAAATTGCAATGCCCTTGTATTCTTCAAGATTCTTTTCAATCATTGTTTTATCCTCTCTTCTTCTTAGATAACGTGCTTATCTGTAAGTACATTCAAAATGTAATCAGCAGCATCTGCTGGGCTTTCAGGAGTAACTGTTGTTCCCTTGCCCTTAGCAACCTTATCACTTGCCTTAGCAATCTTTGTAGGAGAACCCTTTAAACCGATGTTAGAATCATCAACATCAAGATTTGCTCTGCCCCAAACAGTGATTAGCTCATCTTTATGATCTAAAGCATAGAAGATTCTACCAGGTGTCATATATCTTGGTTCATTCAATTCAGCTAAGCATGTAACTAAAGCTGGCAACTGAGCCTTAACCATCATATATCCATCATCGAAGAGTCTCTTAACTTCAACTGTCTTGTTTTCTGTATCACAATTGATTTCCTTAGCATAAGAAATTGTTGGAATAGCTAAGTGTTCAGCAATCTGTGGTCCTACCTGAGCAGTATCACCATCGATAGCCTGACGACCTGTAATAATGAGGTCATATTCCATATTCTTTAATGCACCAGCAATTGTAGAAGATGTTGCCCAAGTATCAGCACCACCAAGTACACGATCAGTAACAAGTAATGCATCATCTGCACCCATTGCGATACCTTCGATCAATACATCTTCAGCCTTTGGCAGACCCATTGTTAATAGTGTAACCTTAACATTTTCTGGATCCTTTTCCTTGATACGAAGAGCTGCTTCAAGACCAGCCTTGTCATCAGGGTTCATGATAGCGAGCATTGCACCTCTATCCAGTGTTCCATCAGCCTTGAACTTAACTCCACCAGCTGTATCAGGAACCTGTTTTACACAAACTACGATTTTAAACATGTTTGATATCCCTTTCTATTACTTGAGAAGATCTCCAGAGATAACCATTCTCTGAACTTCAGAAGTACCTTCATAGATTTCAGTGATCTTAGCATCTCTCATCATTCTTTCAACTTCATATTCTCTGATGTAACCATAACCACCAAGTAACTGTACGCACTTTGTTGTTACGTCCATAGCTGTTTCAGCAGCAAATAGCTTAGCCTGTGCAGCTTCTACAGAGAAACGATCCTTAGTTCTCTTAGCTTCAGCAGCTCTATAAACGAGTAGCTTAGCAGCTTCAACTTCAGTAGCAAGGTTAGCTAACTGGAACTGTGTGTTCTGGAAAGCTGAAATGGAACGACCGAACTGTTTTCTTTCCTTAACGTAAGCAATAGTTCTATCTAATGCACCTTCAGCAAGACCTAAAGCCTGTGCTGCAATACCAATACGTCCACCATCAAGTGTACCCATAGCAATAGGGAAACCCTTGCCACGAGGACCTAACTGGTTTTCAGCTGGGATATGGCAGTCCTGGAAAATAAGTTCATAAGTAGCAGAACCTCTGATACCCATCTTATGTTCCTTTGTACCAAATGTGAAACCTTCAGTACCCTTTTCAACGATGAAAGCTGTGAATTTCTTCTGCTTTCCTCTCTTTGTTTCTACAACGTCTGTATAAGCAATGATGATATAAACATCAGCTTCTTTACCGTTAGTGATAAAGCACTTAGAACCATTTAAGATCCATTCTTTTCCATCTTCACTTAATACAGCCTTTGTTTGAACACCCTGAGCATCTGTACCAGCACCTGGTTCTGTTAAACCAAATGCACCAAGTTTTTCACCCTTAGCTAATGGAACAAGATACTTCTGTTTCTGTTCTTCTGTACCATAATGTAAGATAGGATCACAACATAGAGAACTATGTGCGGAAACGATAACTGATGTTGTACCGCAAACCTTAGCGAGTTCTTCAACACACATAACGTATGTTAATGGGTCACAACCCTGGCCTCCATACTGTTCAGGAATAGCAATTCCAAGGAAACCATTCTTTGCCATCTTGTCTACTGTAACACGTGGGAATTCTTCTGTTTCATCTGTGTCAATTGCAAGAGGCTTTACTTCTTTTTCGGCAAAATCCTTAAATAAGGATTGCGCCATAGTATGCTTCTTATCAAGCTGGAAATCCATTATTTTATCCTCCAAATTTCCTTATATTGAAACTAGCTATGGCCTAGCCATAGCTAGTAACAAACAATCTTATTTCTTATCAATTGGTGTCTTTGTACGATCAGCGTTATAGATGTAGAAACCTCTTCCTGTCTTGCATCCTAAGTGACCAGCACGAACCATCTTTCTAAGAGTTGTGCAAGCTCTGTACTTAGGATCCTTTGTTTCGTTGTAGATAACATCCATAATAGCAAGAACGATATCTAGACCAACATAGTCACCTAATTCTAGAGGTCCCATTGGGTGGTTAGCACCAAGCTTCATAGCTGTATCGATGCCTTCGATATCGGAAATACCTTCCTGATATACGAAGATACCTTCATTGATTAATGGAATTAAGATTCTGTTAACAACAAATCCAGGAGCTTCGTTAACTTCGACTGGAGTCTTACCAAGCTTAACAGCGATATCCTTAACTGCAGCTACATCTTCATCAGGAGTATTTGCACCCTTGATAACTTCAATCAGCTTCATAACTGGAGCTGGGTTGAAGAAATGCATACCAATTACAGGCTTCTTAAGACCAGCACCAATTTCTGTTACAGAAAGAGATGAAGTGTTTGTTGCATAAATGCAGTTTTCATTCTTAACGATGTTTTCCTGAAGATCTTTGAATGTTGCCTTCTTGATGTCCATTACTTCAAGAGCAGCTTCAACAACAAGATCTGGATCAACAGCCTGAGAATTTAGACCTGTAACGATCTTGTCAAGCAATGCATCTTCAGCAGCCTGATCCATTTTTCCTTTAGCAACTCTTTTATCAAGAGCCTTCTTGATGTTAGCTTTACCACCATCAGCAAATTCCTGCTTGATGTCACAGAGGTAAACCTTTTCAACATCTGCACATTGTGCAAATGTCTGAGCGATACCGCGGCCCATTGTGCCTGCGCCAATAATTGCTACTTTCATTTTAAAATCTCCTTTATTTATTCTGAAAAGCAACGTGCTTTACTTTAGCTGGATCATCCTTCTTACGTAAGAAGTTAGCCATACCTTCTTTTTGATCGTAAGATTCAAAGCAATCACCGAATAGTTTTTCTTCAACAACGATTGCTTCATCCATATTTACCTGTAAGCCATCGTTAACAGCCTTCTTGCAGTTTCTAACTGCAATTGGTGCATTGCCAGCAATGACATTAGCAAGTTTCAAACATGTAGGAAGTAACTCTTCCTGTGTTGTAACCTGATTTACAAGTCCAATACGGAATGCTTCATCAGCCTTGATATTTCTAGCTGTGTAGATCAGCTGCTTTGCATATCCAGGGGAAACAAGACGAGCAAGTCTTTGTGTTCCACCAAAACCAGGAGTAATACCTAAACCAGTTTCTGGCTGTCCAAATACTGCATTGTCACTGCAGATTCTGAAATCACAACTCATTGCAATTTCATTTCCTCCACCAAGAGCAAATCCATTGACTGCAGCGATAACTGGTAATGGGAATGTTTCGATCTTTCTGAAAAGATCATTACCCTTCTTGCCAAATGCTTCTCCTTCTTCCTTTGTAAGTGTGCTCATTTCACCGATATCAGCACCAGCAACAAAGCTCTTGTCGCCAGCACCAGTTAATACTAAGCAACGTACTTCATTCTGATCAACGCCATCAAATACAGCGTTTAAATCATCTAAAACTTCACTATTCAAAGCATTTAATGCTTTTGGTCGGTTGATTGTAATGACACCAACCTGACCGTTTACTTCATAATCAACGAATCCCATTCAATTAGTCTCTTTCTACAACAGTAGCACATCCCATGCCACCGCCGATACATAGTGTAGCTAAGCCTCTCTTAGCATCTCTTTGCTGCATAGCATATAGTAATGTAACAAGGATTCTTGCACCTGAAGCGCCAACTGGGTGACCTAATGCAATTGCACCACCGTTAACATTTAATTTAGAAAGATCAAAATGTAGATCCTTACCAACAGCTACAGACTGAGCAGCGAAAGCTTCGTTAGCTTCATAGAGGTCGAAATCTTCAATCTTGAGACCTGTCTTAGCCATAACCTTATTTGTGGCAGCTACAGGACCAACACCCATGATAGATGGATCAACACCGCCTAATGCACCAGCTACCCATGTAGCTAATGGCTTAACACCTAATTCCTTAGCCTTTTCTTCGCTCATGATAACAAGAGCAGCAGCACCATCATTGATACCAGAAGCATTACCAGCAGTAACAACACCACCTTCAACACCAGAGCAGCATCTTAGCTTAGCTAATACTTCAGGAGTCTGTCCTTCACGTGGACCTTCATCAGTATCAACAACAACGATACCCTTCTTCTTGCCCATGTTTACTTCTACAGGAACGATTTCATCCTTGAAACGTCCGTTGTCTCTAGCATCACAAGCCTTGTTCTGAGAGTTAGCTGCGAATTCATCCAATTCTTCTCTTGTTAAGTTCCACTGCTTAGCTACGTTTTCAGCTGTAACCATCATGTGGTAGTCATTGAATGCATCCCAAAGAGCATCATGTACCATTGCATCTACAAGACCGTCCTTAGGTGTGTTCATTCTGTAACCAAATCTAGCATGTGGTAATACATATGGTGCTAATGACATATTTTCCATACCACCGGCAACAACGATATCTGCATCACCAGCAATGATCATGTCAGCAGCCATGTTTACGCAGTTCAAACCAGAACCACATACAACGTTAACGCTGACAGCAGGTGTAGTAACAGGTAAACCTGCCTTTAAAGAAGCCTGTCTAGCTGGGTTCTGTCCAAGACCAGCCTGAATAACATTACCCATGTAAACATGATCAACATCTTCTGGTTTTAAACCAGCTCTTTTTACAGCTTCCTTAATAACAGTTGCACCAAGATCAACTGCAGGAACTGTACTTAGCACACCGCCCATCTTACCGATAGCTGTTCTACATGCACTAGCAATTACTACTTTTTTATTAGCCATTTTCTTTATCCTCCTTAAATGGTTATTTACCAAGCTTCGTATTCTTTGGCTTCTTCTTCGCCATTCAATACTCTTAATGCACCCTGTGCAAGAGCAATCATTTCTCTTTCACCAGGAATAACTACAACAGGAGCAATCCATTCTGTATAGGATGCAATTGCATCTGTAATATCTTTACCGTAAGCAATGCCGCCTGTTAATAAGATTGCATCAACTTTACCTTTCATAACAACAGATAAGGAACCAATATCCTTTGCATGCTGATAAATAAATGCTTCTTTAACAAGCTTTGCATTTTCATCACCATTTTCAATCATCTTGTTAACTTCACGCATATCAGCAGTTCCAAGGTATGCTGCAATACCAGCATCACCAACAGCACGCTTCATCATGTCATCAACTGTTGCATATTTTCCTGAATAGCATAATCTGATCAGATCACCAACAGGAACTGCACCAGAACGTGTTGGTGCAAAAGCACCATCACCATCAAGACCGTTGAACATGTCAATCATTTTTCCATGTGACAATGCACCAGTTGTACATCCACCACCCATATGAGCAACAACAAGATTAAGATCTTCCATCTTCTTGCCAATGCTCTTAGCATATTCACGAGCAACTGCTCTCATATTCAAAGCATGGATCTTAGATACACGCTTGATTTCTGGCATACCAGATAAACGAGCTACATCCTGTAATTCATCGACGGCTGTTGGGTCAACGATATAGCTTGGACATCCAACCTGTTCACCGATCTTGCGAGCAAGTAAACCGCCAAGGTTTGCAGCATGGTCACCATTCAATGCAATTTCCAAGTCATGCTTGATTGCATCATTGACTGTATATGTACCAGCTGTAATTGGATGGAGATAACCACCTCTACCTACACATGCATCTAATGAATTGATATCAAAGTTGATGGATTTTAAATAGTCCATAATAACTTCATATCTGAAATCCAGCTGAGAGAATGTTGTAGGAAACTTGTTCATTTCAGATACTGGATGATTTAAACCAGTTTCGTTAACCAAAGTTTCATCGTCAAAGATGGCAATCTTTGTTGAAGTAGAACCTGGATTGATTGCTAGAATTTTTTTGCCCATAGATTAACCGTTCACTTTCTTCATATGATCACTTAATACTGCAGCAAGTGCAATAGAATTGATCTTAACCTGTTTTGTATCACTTCTAGATGTCAAGATAACTGGAGCAGTTGTACCTGTTAAGATACATCCAATCTGAACACCTGGAACTAAATGGTCGATAGCCTTATATGTAATATTTCCTGCATGAATATCAGGGAATAATAAGATATCAGCACGTCCAGCACATGGTCTATTTTCAGCACCTTTTTCCTTTGCTGCTTCACTATCAATTGCAATATCGAATGATAATGGACCATCAACGATACAGTTCTTGATTTCACCAGCTTCGTTGAGCTTGCGAAGTTCATCTGCATCGACTGTGTTCTGCATCTTAGGATTGACAACTTCTACTGCAGCAAGTGGAGCAACCTTTGGTGTTTCTACACCACAAGCTCTAGCAACGTCTACTGTATAGTTAATGATCTGCTTCTTAGCTTCTACATCAGGATAAGGCAAGAAAGCAACGTCTGTTAAGAATAATAAACGATCAATTGTAGGGACCTTGAATACAGCTACATGAGACAATGTCTTGCCAGTTCTTAAACCAACTTCCTTATTGAGAACGCTCTTTAAGAATGTAGCCGTTGGTACAATTCCTTTCATGTACATATCTGCTTCACCATCGTGTACATATTTGACAGCGACAAGTGTAGCCTCCGTAACATCAGGAACGTTGACGATTTTGTATTCATCGAGATTCATTCCAATTTCACTTGCAATTTCTTTGATCTTAGCTTCATCTCCGACCAGAATTGCATCTACGATACCATCTTTGTGTGCTTCATCCACAGCTTCGAGTACCGCATGATCTTGCGCATTTGCTACTGATAAAATTTTCTTTTCACCAGATTTAGCTTTAGCAATTAAATCACTGAAATCTTTACTCATAGTTTTTGTAAAATCTCCTTTTATCTCTACCATGTTAAACTATTCACAATTGAAATTCAATAAGATTTCTGAGTAATTTGTGAAAGTTTTAACACTTTGTGAAAGCCTTTTACAAAGTACACAACTCTAAGCGCTTACATTCAAAAATTCTTTACAAAATAGTTTTCTAACTTTACAGTAGACATGCGAGGTGAAATTATGAAAGCAGTTTATCCTGGAACATTTGATCCATTAACAAATGGACATTTAGATATTATTGAACGAGCAGCAAATATCTTTGATGAAGTTGTCGTATTAATTAATCAGAATCCAAGAAAACAAAACCTTTTTACAGTTGAAGAAAGAATCGAAATGATTCAAAAGAGCATAAATACACTAAAAAATGCATCTAAGATCTCTGTCATGAGTGGAAAAGGATTAACGGTCAATATTGCTGAAGGCATTGGTGCAAAAACGATGATCCGTGGTATTCGAGCAGTTTCTGACTATGAATATGAATTGGCTACTGCAACTGCAAATATGAAGATCAACCCTTCTATCGAAACATTCTTCTTGATTGCTCGACCAGAATACACATTCCTTTCTTCTTCTACTGTGAAGGAGATTGCAATGAACGATGGTGATATTCGTGACTTCGTTCCTTCTCCAATTCTGGAAGATGTATTAAAACGATTAAAACAGAATCAGTCTATGTAAAAGCTCATTCATGTGAAATGAGCTTTTTTCATGCATAAAAAAAGAAGAGGTTTCCCTCTTCTGATATGCTTATTAACGAACGATATCTTTTAAAGATTTACTAGCTTTGAAACCAGGAACGTTTGTAGCAGCAATCTGGATCTGTTCTTTTGTCTGAGGATTGATTCCAGTTCTTGCAGCTCTCTGCTTAACTTCAAACTTTCCAAATCCTGTGATATCTACTTTCTTGCCATCCTTTAATGCTTCAGTCATTGTAGCAAATAATGTATCGATTACTTCAGAAGCAAGCTTCTTAGTGATTCCATTTTCTTCTGCGACTTTGTCAGCGAGTATTTTCTTGTTAACAACTTCCATAATATATCCTCCTTTATGGCTAAACTATTCTATCATGCTATTGAGTTTATACAATACTTGACAAATAAACTTTTTTAAATTCTTTTTCTTAATAAATTCAGTATATTTGTCATGTTTTCCTGTGTCAGATTTTTCACGCCAGCAGCGCAGGCATGTCCTCCTCCACCAAACTTCTCAGCAATGTCATTAATTCTATTCTTTTTAGATCTGAGTGATCCATCATATAATGTTTTGCCAGATGCATCTTTTTTTGTTGTAAATACAGCATAGACAGAAAAGTCTCTGACATTTGATAATTTACCAACAAAACTACGAGCATCAGAAGCATTTAGACCATATGACGTATATGTTTCTTCATCAATAATGACATAGGCAAATGCATTATCGAGTACTTCTGTATGAGAAATAATATATCCTGTAAACTTGAATCCACGAATACTATTATCAAATACATCATGAGAAATCTTTGATAGATCTAAGCCCGTAGAAGCAAGAATTCCTCCTGCTTTTAATGTTTCCTGTGTTGTATTGTTTGTCGTGTAATTCAAAGAATCTGTTAATAATCCGCGATATAAATATTCTGCTGTCTTTTGAGAAAAAACATATTCTTTATATGTATCAAAGAAAAATGTAAGTATTTCACATGTTGCAGCTGCTGAATCATTGATGAGACAAATATCACCAAATGGTTCACGATCAGGATGATGATCCACTTTAATTACTTTTAAAGCTTGAGCGAAACGTTCATCATCTACGCGTTGTTTATTTGCGGTATCGAGTACGATAGCAATGGAAGAAGCAATAATATCATCGTTGACTTCATCATTGTCAGGCCATTCTGCCTGATGTGTAACTTCTTTCCCGCAGGCATACACATGTTTTCCTTCAAAATTTTCTTCAATCCAGTTTTTCAATGCAAATTGTGAGCCAACCGCATCACAATCTGGCGATACGTGACGAAAAATTGTAATCGTATCTGCCTGTTTAATTTCTTCTAATAATACAGAGAAGTCCATATTAAAGGCCTAAAATACGAACTGTATCTCTTGCGATAACAAGTTCTTCATTTGTTGGACATACAACAACGTCAACTTTAGAATCTTTCTTGGAAATCACAAGCTCTTCTCCATGACAATTTCTGTTAGCTTCATAGTCAACAGAAAGACCCATACATTCTTCAAGACCCTGACATACCTTTTCACGAACTAAAGAGTCATTTTCACCAATACCAGCTGTGAATGCAATTGCATCAACGTGACCTAACTGTGCAAAGTAGCCACCAACAACATTGACAATACGGTTGATGTAAAGATTCATTGTACGAACTGCTCTTTCATCACCCTTGTTATATGCAGCTTCAATATCTCTACAGTCACTGGAAATTCCAGATACACCTAGCATACCAGACTTCTTATTGAGGTAGTTATCCATGTCTTCTGGAGTAGCATGTAATTTTTCTTCCATGTAGAAAACAACTGTTGGATCGATATCGCCACAACGTGTACCCATCATGATTCCTCCAAGTGGAGTTAGACCCATAGATGTATTGATGACTTTACCGTTACGGATTGCTGTAATAGAAGCACCGTTTCCTAAATGACATGTAATCATGTTCATTTCTTCAACGTTCTTGTTTAAGATTTCAGCAGTTCTACGGTTAACATACCAGTGAGATGTACCATGTGCACCATAGCTTCTTACTTTATAATTTTCATACCATTCATATGGTACTGGGAATAAGTAGGATTCTTCTGTCATTGTCTGATGGAAAGCTGTATCAAATACAAATACATGCTTGATATTTGGCAATGCCTTGCATAAAGCTCTATAGCATACTAAGTGTGCTGGATTGTGTAATGGAGCAAGATCACTCAGCTCTTCAACCTTATTGACAACATCTTCATTTACTTCAACGCTGCCAGAGAAATAAGAACCACCCTGAACGATTCTATGTCCAGCACCCTTGATTTCATCTAAAGAAGCAACAATATTGTTTTCAACCAATTCCTTTAACATTAAATCAACAGCTACCTGATGATCTGCAATTGGTAATTCCTGTGTTTTCTTTTCTCCATTTACTTTAATCGTAAATGCACCCATTTCCTGGCCAATTCTTTCTGCCTGACCACTTGTTAATACAGTTTCACTAGGCATATCAAATACCTGAAACTTTAAAGAAGAAGAACCAGAATTCACCGCGATAACTTTACTCATAATACCCTCCATTTTCATTACTTTCTAATTCCTTGATATAAGAAAGCACATTTTCGTCTGTTGTACTTTCTTCGATTTTTTTATAAATACTGCATCTGTTTTTATACGCTTTGCTGCAGCCAAGAATGGACTCATAATTTTCCAGTTCTTGTTTTACACGTTTGATCGTATCATAGACTGCTGTTCTAGAAATATTCATATTTTCAGCAATTTCCTGATATGAATAATCTTCTCTGAAATAATCATTTGAAATCTTCTGCTGGTTTTCTGTTAATAAGCCACCATAGAAATCTAATAATTCATTCATTTCAAACTTATCCATTATGGTTCAGTCCTTCAGAGATACTGTATAGATATGAATCTAAATCAAATGGTCTGAGATCATCTGGATGTTCACCAAGGCCTAGATACAATACAGGTACATGTAATTTATGTTTGATTGCAAGGACAATCCCACCCTTTGCAGTACCATCCATCTTTGTCAGAATGATGCCTGTCAGCTTAGTACTTTGTGCAAATACTTCAGCCTGGGATAAACCATTCTGTCCAGTTGTAGCATCTAATACAAGCCATGTATTATGCGGTGCACCTTCAATTTCACGCGCACTGACACGATTCATTTTTTCAAGTTCTTTCATGAGATTGACTTTGTTCTGCAGTCTGCCTGCAGTATCACAAATCAATATATCTGCACCCTTTTCTTTTGCAAAACGACATCCATCTACGATTGCTGCAGAAGGGTCACCATTTTCTCTGCCTTTGATGACTGGACAGTTGAGTCTTTCCCCCCACTCAGCAAGCTGATCAATTGCACCAGCTCTAAATGTATCTGCCGCAACAAACGCAACTTTTTTGCCTTGATTCACCCACATATACGCAAGCTTTGCAGCAGTTGTCGTTTTGCCAGAACCATTAACACCTTCCAGAAAGAATACTGTTGTTCCATTTTCATTCCACTGTACAGGAACATCTTCATATTCATCATAGATTTCCTTCATGATTTCCATTAAGAAGTTCATTGTCCAATGGAATGTAAGTGATGGAAAGTCTTTGCATTTTTCTTTGAGTTTGTCACAGATCAAATCTGCAGTTTCAATACCAACATCACTTTCCAGTAAAATAATTGTTAACTGTTCCAGAAAATCATCATCACATCCATGGAATTCATATTCCATCTTGCTTAAAGCATCACCGAATGTTTCGTTTGTTTTCTGAAATCCAGCTAAATATTGTGCTTTATCTTCTTTTTTAGAAAAAGCTTCTTTTAGTTTGCTTAAAAAACTCATGCACTTTCTCCTGTATCTGCGAGATTCACAGCTTCCTTTAATTCAACTTTGAGCATTTGAGAGACACCTTGTTTCTGCATTGTTACACCATACAGAACATCTGCTTTTTCCATTGTACCAACACGGTGCGTTACAACTAAGAATTGTGTACGATCTGTGTAGTTATGCAGGAAAGAAGCAAAACGTTCTACGTTGCCTGGATCTAAGGCAGCTTCAACTTCATCTAGAATAACAAGTGGTACAGGTTTAACCTTTAATATTGCAAATAACACACACAAGGCTATTAAACTCTTTTCACCACCTGAGAATAACATGTTATTCTGTACTGCTTTTCCTGGAGGCTGTGCATCAATGTCAATGCCTGTATTTAAGATATCAGACGGATCCAGTAAAAATAATTTTGCCTTTCCCCCACCATATAAGCTTCTGAAGATATCATCAAATGCACTGTTGATTGCATCAAATGTTTCTTTGAATTGCTTCTTCATGATTGTATCCATTTCATCAATTGCGGATAAGATCTTATCTCTGCTCATTGTAAGTTCTTCGATATTCTTCTTTAACGTTTCGTATCTTTCATTCACTTCAGAATATTCTTCTGGAGCATTCATATTGATGTTGCCAAGATGTTCAATTTCGCTTCTCAATTTTGCAACTTCTTCTTTTGCATTTTCAATGATTTCGCCATCTACTTTTGTTTTTGCAAATTCAAATGTCAGCTGATATTCACTCGCAAGACGCTGTAA
The DNA here is from genome assembly GCA_014610835.1 of Erysipelotrichaceae bacterium 7770_A6. Classification (GTDB taxonomy): domain Bacteria; phylum Bacillota_I; class Bacilli_A; order Erysipelotrichales; family Erysipelotrichaceae; genus Bulleidia. The sequence goes on along the minus strand of QQXM01000001.1, from coordinate 48,676 downwards.
ATTTGCTTCCATTCTGGATTCAAATCTAGAACGGTCTATTTTGATATTGGCAATCGAATCTTCTGCATTTTTCAAATCTTTACGCATTTGAGAAAGCTGTGCTTCTTTACGCTCAATATCAGTATTCAATGAGATTCTTCTTTCACGTTTCACTTTGATTTCATTTGTAATCGCATCTCTTCTTGAATATGCTTCATTCAATCTAACAACCAGATCATCAGCATGTGCCTGCGTAGCATCACTATCATCTACCTGATTAGGAGATAATAAAGAGAGATCATTGCTTAGCTTTTCATATTTTGCCTGCTTTGCATCAACAACAGGTTCCAAAGCAGCTGCAGAATATCTTTTTTCCTGAAGATATCTTGCGGCTTCTTCACGTTCACGATTCGCCTGATCATATTCTTTTCTAGCAAGCGCTACACGTGCTCTTTCAGCGTCAATCTTTCCAGCAATCTCATCACTTTCTTTTTTCATTGTGACAAGATTTGTGTTGTGCTTTGTCTTGCCACCCGTCATAGAACCACCACGATGGATAACATCTCCATCCAGCGTAACGATTTTGTATAAACGATTCGTTAAAGCTGACAGGCGGTTACCATGTTCCATGGAATCTACGATCAGAACATTGCTTAAAAGATTTTCTACAACAGGATTGAATCTAGGATCATTTTCAACAAAGGAAGAAGCTGTTCCTAAATATCCTTCTGTATTTTCACAGACAATCAGATCTTCTTTACGTACATAGCGAGGCTTGCAGACATTTAAAGGCAAGAACGTAGCTCTACCACTCATATTTCTTGTCAAGAAACGGATAGCGTCTCTTGCGGATTGTTCATCCTGCGTCACAATGTTATTCATTGCACCGCCAAGAGATGTAGAAATTGCTTCTTCATAGCCATCTTTCACATTCAATACCTGACCAATAACACCTAAGATACCATGCAATGCATTTGCATGATCCATAATGGATTTGATACCCTGCTGGTTATTGAATGGATTACGCAATAATGAATCCAGAACGTTCTTTCTGTTTTCTAAAGATCTTAAACGATTGGATGCCTGATCATAAGTGCTGGATTTGTCTACAATATTTGTAGCAGCCTGATTCAGTTTTTCTGAATACAGACGAATTTCAGTATTTAAAGCATCCAGTCTAGATTTACGATCTTCAAATTCAATTTTTGCTGCATCGACTAACTCTTTTAATTCTTTTACTTTTTGTTCATTACTTCCAGTTTCGACGATGTATTTTCTTTTTTCATCAAGTTCTGTCTTACGAGACTCTAATGCAGATACATCATTGAAGTTCTGCATTAATTCATCCTGTAATGTTTGTACTTCTTTATCTAATGCAGAAATCTGTTTTCTTGCATCTTGTAATTTTGTTTCTGATATTTGAATATCTGTAGAAAACATTGTTGCCTTTGTTTCTACATCAAATAAAGCTTTTTCTAAAGCTTCAATTTCTCTATTTGCATCATCAATTTCATTTACCAATACAGATATTTCAATTTCTTCTAAACGTGCCTTCTTTTCACGATACAACTCAGCTTTACGTGCTTGACGCTTCAGAGGAGAAACCTGCTTTTCAAGCTCATTTAAAATATCCGCTGATCTTTCAAGATTTTCTTTTGTGCGTTCCAGTTTCGATAAACTTTCCAGTTTTCTCTTTTTGTACTTTGCTACACCAGCCGCTTCTTCAAAGATGCCTCTACGCTCTTGTGGTTTTGCATCCGCAAAGGAAACGACTGTACCCTGAGAAATAATGGACAAGGAATCTTTTCCAAGTCCAGTATCCAAAAATAAATCAACGATATCCTTTAGACGTACGTGATTACGATCAATCAGATATTCAGCATCTCCTGAATCTCTGAACAATCTTCTTGTCACTTCTATTTCTTCTTTTTCACTATTTAAAATATGATTGCTGTTATCAAAAACAAGTGTAACTTCTGCCATGTTGAGTTTTCTGCGATCTGCACTTCCGGCAAAGATCACATCATTCATTTTCTCACCACGCATACTTTTTGCACTTTGTTCACCCAGGACCCAACGAACTGCATCAGTGATGTTTGATTTACCGCAGCCATTTGGTCCAACAACACCTGTAATTGGATTATCAAATGAGATGATTGTCTTATCCGCAAAGCTTTTAAAACCCTGCATTTCAATTCTTTTTAAAAACATTGATAACTCCTTTTTAGACCACAGACGATTATATCAAAAAAGGCGCATAAAATAAATGGAAAACGAACATTTCCACTTCTTTTTACGAACGTTTGATTTGTTAAAAAATACACAAGATTTCATTACATTTTCAGATATATTTTTCAAATAAAAAACTGTTTGATTCAAGAAGTATTTCCTAAACAAAACAGTTTCATTTTTTATTTTTTTTCTTCCAGCAAGGAAACGATTTTTTCTAAAGCAATCAGTTCATCACTCTTTTTCTTTTCATTTTCTTCTACTTTTTCTTCATGGAGCATTGAAGATATTTTATTGATTGTTTTCACAATCATGAATAGTACAAATGCCATGATGAGAAAGTTGATCACTGCAGTAATAAACTTTCCATATGCTAATGTAGCACCATTGATTGATACCGATAAGGTATCAAAATTCATTCCCGCAAATGATCCAAGCAATGGTGAAATGATGTCTGAAACAATTGAAGAAACAATTGCCTGAAATGCAGCGCCAATAATAACGCCAACAGCCATGTCCATCACATTACCCTTTAAAGCAAATGTTTTAAATTCTTCTAGAAATTTCTTCATAGCTTTCCTCCAGGATATCCATACTCTTCTTTCCTTCAACTATCAAGTAAGATCCATAACAATATGGATTTTTGGAAACGTAGAGTGTTGGTTCATGGATCGTAGTGATTTTATTTTCTTTTTTAACTTCATATACAAGATCATTCAAATCTCTAATTGCATTTATATCTTCGTTAACAAAACGGTCTTTGATATACATGACAGTACGCTTGCCATATACAAGACGATATGTTTTCGGTACAAAGCCATAACGGTTTGTAAATGTATCAAGAGCCTGTTTGATTTGTTCATTGTCCATTTCAGAGGAGAATACAACTCCACTTGCACCTTGCGATAATACATATGCTAAAGCATATGAGTTGGCAAGATTCATTGTTGGTGAAGCAATACAATGATCTAATGTATTATTCAAATCACATACACTGCTGATCAGTACATCACTGTATGTATTTTTCTCTTTGTTATCTTCATCAATGACATCTAAATGATGCATGTGATGGATATCGCTATTATTGAAATCAACTGAAGAAGATTCATAGATGATTCTAGACAATACATCCGTGTTTTCACATAATTCTAGATGATATGGCTGTTTGCCAGCATTGATGCGATAGGTACTTCTTGCTTCATCAAGCAACTGCAACGCACGTCTTCTTGTTTCATTCATGATAGAAACAGGCAAGAAAATATCTTCTGCCTCGCCATGAATATCTACAATTTCGTATGGATATTCTCCTGTTTTAGATAGAGAACGCACGATTTTGTCTTGTGTAACAGCAGCATTCTTTGCTTTTTCAATGATGGAATCACTTTGTGCCTTTGCTGCATGTCCATTTTCATCTTCTACAATGACTTCAAATGGCTGACCGGTCAATGCGCGATATTTCATACGCAATGGAATCAAACGAGGATGTTCTTCCATCTGTGCATGGATCCAGTCTAGCAGGTGTGTATCTGTTGTTTTACGTAGTATTTGTCCTTTTTTTGGTGCAGGATCACTTGGACATGTAATCCATACGATATCATTTGCTTTTGCATGATTTACAAGCAAGTCATTCTTATAGATCTTGATTGCAGATAAGCCTGTATCATGTGGTTCATTGATAATTCGTAAACCATCATTCTGATATAGATCATCACTTAATTTTACCTGTACTCGACCATTGCGATATGCTAATACTTTACCAATAGCAATACCTTGATGGTTTGGACGATACTGACTCATTCGATGCGTAACATCATCATGGAATAAATGACCATTAGAAAATCCACGATAGAACATTTCTTCCAGCTGCTTCAAGCGTTCGCTGGATACATGATATGTTTTGTTTGCATAGTATGCATCAATTGCTTCTCTAAATGTTTTAATCACAAGATAGACATATTCACTTCTCTTCATTCTGCCTTCAATTTTCAATGAAGATACACCAGCATCAAGGAGTGAAGGAAGCTGATCAATGACATTCAGATCTTTTGGAGAAAGAATATAATCTCCTTCTTTGAAGTGAGAGCCATCAACACGCGTATATTTCAGTCTGCAGCATTGTGCACACATCCCTCGATTTGCACTTCTGTTTTTCACACTGGCACTCATCATACATTGGCCGCTGTAAGAAATACAGATTGCACCATACGTGAATACTTCAATTTCAACACCCATTTGACATGCCTGCTGAATGATCTCGAGTGGTGTTTCTCTAGCAAGAACAACTCTTTCAACACCTTGATTTTTCATGAATTCAACGCTTTTGAGATTATGAATGTGCATCTGTGTAGAACAATGAACAGGCATATCTGGATAACAGGTTCTAACATAATGGAACAGTCCAAGATCCTGAATTAAAATTGCATCACAGTCATTTTCATACAGAAAGTCAACTTCTTTTTTGGCATTTTCTATTTCCGTTTCATAAAGCATTGTATTGATCGTACAATAAATCTTAACATCTCTTGTATGACAATAATGAATGGCTTCTATAAATTCTTCATGAGAAAAGTTTCCCGCAAACGCCCTTGCAGAAAAAGATTTCAATCCGAGATATACTGCATCACACCCTGCATTGACTGCTGCCTTTAAAGCTTCCATATTTCCTGCAGGTGCTAATAGTTCGACTTTCTTCATAATTTCTCCAAAATAACTTTGTATGATTCTACAAGCTGATCTAAATGCATTTTTGCATTTGCACTGCTTGTAGATGGTAAGTAAATATGTTCTACGTCTAAATCAATATATTTCTCATATAGCTGAAATGCTTTCTTGCCTGTTAAAAATATTGCATGAATATTTGAATTTTGACATAGCAGCGGAATGTCATTGACCTGTACATTCTGAATGGAAGAATCTGAGCTTCCTTCAATCGTACAAGAATAAATAACATCCCATAATGCAATATGATGATCAAGACAGAATTGTTTTTTATCATGTATTTCTTCTTGAAATAAAGCTTCCATGACTTTCCAGAAACGATTGTTTGCATTCATGTAATAGAAGTTTTTTTCTCTAGAAACAACAGATGGAAAAGAACCAAGAATCAATACTTTACTAGAAGCATCATAAACTGGTTCAAATGGATGAATAATATGTTTTATTTCTCCCACTCTTTTGCTAATCCTCCTTCTGCAGTTTCGCGTAAGGAACGAGGCAGCTGAGAGCCTGTATCTTTCATTGTTTCTACGACCATATCAAAAGATACAAGATGACTTCTGACTCTAGATAAATACTTTGCAAGATTTGCAGAATCGACTGCTCTTCTAACACCAACGGCATTTCTTTCAATACACGGAATCATGACATATCCAAGAACTGGATCACAAGTCAAGCCAAGATTGTGTTCCATACCAATTTCTGCAGCATATTCAATCTGGGAAGGCTGCAGACCTTCTAAATATGCACAGGCAGCAGCAGTCATAGATACGGCAGTACCAACTTCTGCCTGGCATCCGCCAACTGCACCGGAAATCGTAGCATTTGTTTTTACAACATTTCCAAAAATACCAGCAATGATCAAAGCATCAATACATTTTTCTCTTGTAATTTCACAATCGTTATATGCGTAATACATAAATGCAGCAAGTACCCCACATGCACCTAGCGTTGGTGCAGTAACACATGTATGTCCTGCAGCATTTTCTTCACTTGCCGCATATGCATATGACATCAGGCGAATATCTCTTTGATCAGACATATTTGCATGCAATCCTTGTAAATATAAATCATGCGCAGAACGACGCATCTGTAATTCACCAGGAAGCATGCCTTCTTCACTTAATCCACGTTTCACACAAGCACACATCGCATCTAGAATATCAGAAAGATATGTACGAATATCACTTTCGTGTCTTTGCGCATACTCCATTAAAGTTTCATGATTCTTTTCACAAACCTGATAGATTTCTTCTAAAGAAGTTTCAAAATACACTTCATCATTGTAATTGACAGGATGTTCCTTGATTTGAATGCTTCCTCCACCAATCGAGAAGACAGTCCATTTCACCTGCTTGTTTCCATTTGTATCTAATCCATATATATAGAATCCATTTGGAAAGCTTTCGTCCCAGTCAAGTTTAAAGACAACTTTACAATTGCCACCTAACGTTTCTTCAATGATCTTATCTGTGTGGTGCCCTTTTCCTGTTAAAGATAATGATCCATAAAGTTCTACGAGATATCCTGGATATGTTCCATTGACCTCTAGAAATAACTTGCACGCTCTTTCTGGCGCAAGTGTATGTGAAGATGATGGTCCTCTTCCAATTTTAAAAAGTTCTTTGATACCCTGCATGTTTCCTCTTTCCGTTTCTGATTAAAAAATTTTCAAAACTGTTTTTTGGATCTAATGTGCCTTGCTTGATTCCTTGATCCATACCTGCCAGTTCGTTTAAATAAGATAATATCTGCTTTGATGAAAAATGAGAAGCATCTTTTAATGCATAATATACAAACCCGCTTTTCACATGCATCCTTGCTGCAACTTCATCATTGGAATATCCAGTTTCATGCAGCAACATCATATTATACAGCGTACGTAATCTTTTGGATAACATACTGATCATGACTGTATAGTTGTAATTGGCAAGAAGCATATCATCTACAGCTTCCATACAGCCCTTCAAATCTCCTTGTGTAAACGCAGTTGTCAATTGAAAAATATTCACATCTGAATTTAAAGATACAAGATGCTTGATATCATTCAGATTCAGATTTTTTTCTCCGTAAAGATCTAATTTTTCAATTGCAGAATGGAGCAGCATTGTATCTCCGCCAAGGCGTAAAAGAAGTTCAGCTTTTGCTTCTGCAGTCAATGAAATTCCTTTTTGCTTGAGATTCTGATCAACATATTTTTGAAATTCCATTTCATCCATTTTTTTGAAGGATACAATCTGTGCATTGTACTTTTCTAAAAGCTTGAAATCTTTTTTTCTGGAGTCGGCCTGATATCCATGGCATTCAAAAACAAGAATTGTATTTGGATTTTCATTCAACAAATACTTTTCCATCAAAGCTAATCTTTTCTCACGTCTACCTGCTTCATTTTCTTTCCTTTTTTTGACTGCAGGTGTATCTGTTTTTGCTGGCTTTTCAGCTTCCTTGGAACTGGATGAAAGAAAGAAAGGATTTTTCACAATAACGGCTTTACATTCATCATCAAACAAGGAAAAAGAATCGCATTCAACAAGTACACTTTCAATCGTAAAAGAACGCTTGTCTGATGCATCAATTGTAACTGTATGATCTGCATCAATATGCCTTTTGGTTAAAAGCAGTTTCAAGCCTTCTTCAATACGATAGATATCTTCACCACAATAAATATAAACTGACATGCATCTATTATATCAGACCTATTTCAAATCTCGATGTAATAAAAACACGAATCTTGCCAAAACATAGAATTGTGATATCCCCACTTGTTTTTGTATCGAAATATGGGATATGTCGTTTCAATAATTTCTGTATTGTTTCTTCACTTGGATGATGATAGATACGGTAGGCACCTGATGAAATCAGGGCAGTTTCTGGACGTACAACATCTAAAAACTGATCAGAGGATGATGTTGATGAACCATGATGACCAAGTTTTAAAATATCGCAAGATAACGTTGGATATTTATGGATGATTTCTTCTTCTGTTTTGTCTGATGCAACGCCCATTAGACACACCTGTTTTCCATTAAAGTTAACGACATTGACAATGGAGCTGCCATTCTCATCTTCACTTTGTATTTCATTGATATCCAGGAGTGTGAAAATAGAAGACTGTATTGTTGTTTGATGTGTTTCAATGCATTGCTTTACTGCAAAGTCTTTTTGAATGTTCGTCTTGTTTCCACTATGATCATTATCATTATGTGTAATGATCAATGTATTAATGACATAAATACTTTTTGCATCCAGATATGTTTTTAAAGCGTTGTATGCTGATGGTTTACCAGTATCAATCAAGATATTGTCACTGTTCAATGGTGCACGAATTAAGATAGCATCTCCCTGTCCTATATTGATCATTGTCATTTCCATGCATGGATGAAATAATCCAGTCATCTGAAATATATATAACAATACAATTGCAGCTCTGACTTTATGATGAAACATGCTGACAACGAGGATATATAAAATACATCCAGCACCAGCAATGGAACCTTTTAGAGAAAATGCATTCATCAATGTATTGAATGACTGTAATGCTGAAGCAATCAAAGACACAAAATCAACCGGTGTAAAGAAACGCACAAGAGAAAACAGAAAGAAGAAACCATGCAGAAACATGTTCAAGGGATACAGGAAAGAACGCATTGGATTGATTGTCTGAAATAAGATACTTTGCAAGATTGAAATCAATAGAAACAGGATTCCTTTTTTGTGCTCATTAAATAAAAATGAATAATGGTAGAGAGAAGGAATCAGAAAAGAAGCAGAAGTAATCTCAGAAGGATAACAAAACATAATGAACATTGTGATAAGTGAAGCAGACTTCTGTCTGGACAGTGGAAAATAGCGAGATACGCGGAATAAAAGATTTTCAACAAGAATCATAGGAAAGCGATACACAATTAATAGAAGAATCGTAATTACAGAAAGCACGACATCTTTCTTTTTTTCACTCATGAAATATTTACAGATTACATGAAACAGAAACAGTATCGAAATATAAGAAAACCCTGCTTCTTTCATCCATGAGTTTTCTTTCGTATCTTTAATATTTAACAGGCTTTTATTTAATAGTGACTGTATCGATACATCTTCTATGGTATTGATTTTTTTCTGAATCCATCTTCGTATCGAAATGTTTTCTTTCTTTAACGTAATGAAAGATTCATCTACTGCATAATAGATTCCCTGACTGTTCAGCCAGTGTGAATACGAAAATCCATATGAATGAAAGGATTCATCAACCCTTTTAAATTCAGGAGTCACTGTATATGATGCCTGAACTACTCATGACTGAAGTCACGAGGTTCCTGCGAACTCTGTATCCCTAGAATGATTGTTCATTCCCCGTTCTCAGATATATTAGCAGGCTATCCCCGCAGTTCCTGCGGTTCTTACATATGTTAGACAACTTCAAGTTGCCTTAAGCCTTCGTTTAAAATATTTGTACTTGCGTTGATATCTCTATCGTGAGATATTCCACATACTGGACATATCCACTCTCTAATTGATAGATCTTTAACCAACGGATTTTTATGACCGCATGCAGAACAAAGCTGACTGCTTGGGTAGAAACGATTGACTTTGATTACCGTCTTACCGTACCACTTAGCTTTGTATATTAGCTTAGCCACAAATTCATACCACGATGCACTGAGAATGGATTGTGCAAGATTATAATTTTTCACCATACCTGACACATGTAAATCTTCAATACAGATGACATCATTCTCACTCACTATTCTTGTGGACAGTTTCTCAAGAAAATCCCTTTTCTGATTTGTTGCTTTTTCATACAAACGTGCAAGTCTGATACGGTTCTTCTCCCAATTGGAACTACCTTTTGATTTTCGAGATAGCTCTCTTTGGAGTTTCTGTATCTGTTGCAGTGTCTTATTCAGAAAGCGAGGATTTTCTACTTTCTCGTGATTGCTCATAGCACAGAATCCTTTGATTCCAAGATCAATACCGATTTGATTACCTGTCATCGGCAATTCCCTAACATCCTCTGTCTCAACACAAACGCTGGCATAATACTTGCCAGAAGGCGTTCTAGATATAGTGACATTACGAATTTTACCTTGTGGTGTTTTCTTATCTCTATATCTAATGTGCCCTAATTTCGGCAATTTGATATATGTGTTATCCACCGCAATGTTGTTATTCGTAAACTGTGTTTTGTAAGAATCGTGATGATCGTGTTTGGATTTATACTTTGGATAACCTGCTCCATGTTTCATGTTTGTGAAGCCTTGGCAAAGGTCTCTCAAACTATTCTGCAGAGCAAACTTATCTACCGCTTTCAAAAAGCTTAACTCTGTCGTAGTTTTCCAAAACGTGAGCATTCTGCTAAGTTCACCATAAAACACAGGTCTTTTTGATGTACGATATGTTTCCTGGCAGATGTGTAATGCTTTGTTGTACACAAACCGTGTACATCCAAATGTTTTGATCATCAGTTCTTGCTGTGTTTTTGTTGGGTAAAGTCTGACTTTATAGGCTTTTGCGATAGTCATACATTTACCACCTTCTGTGCTCGAATGTATTCTCTTATCTGGGTTTCTGTATTTTCTGACACAGTAGCCACGAAATAAGATGGATTCCACAAATGACCTTTATACAATTCCTTTTTCAATTCTGGCATTTGTTTGAACAGCTTATGTGCTGATACACCTTTCAAGGCCTTCATCATTGAAGGTATATAGTTTTGAGGGGAGCAGCTTATAAGCAGGTGAACATGATCCTTGTCCATATTCATCTCCTCGATTGTGAAGCAGTTATCTTCAGCAATCATTGAGAATATGTCTCTCAATCGAGTTTCAGCTTCGCCAGTAAGTATTGGTTTTCTGTATTTCACACAAAACACAATGTGGTATTGCAATCCGTAAACGTAACCTCTGCCATGTACAATATTCATAGAAACCTCTCTATAAATATTATAACATAGGTATAAGCAAAATCCTTTGATTTGTAAACAAATATAAATATTTTAAAATAACATATGTAAAAACTCAAAAGAACTTTGAGTAGTTGTTGTTCACCATAGCTCGCTGCTTCTATGGCAGTCCTTTTGGGACATCCTGAACTTTCATACAGGCACAGACTATATCTTATCCATGACAGCTTTGATGTTATCTCCACTGCTTCAGGCGAGACCACTTCCATCCGCTTGGATGTACTCCCCTCACGAGGGATAGTCGTTGAACTTTCTCCTATTCGGAGCTTAGCTGCTGATTTTCGATTTGCAAGCGTTTAGGGTTTGACCATGCACCATACAGTTGATTTTTTCTGCTTTCGCCGCATTCACGCTTGGCTGTATTTCAAACCTGCGTTGTAGCTCAACTGCCTTTACGAATTATTCCAGCAATTCAGTCTCTTTGTTGGGTATTGTAGTATACCACTACGTACAAATTTCTCTATACGCTAACTATATTGTTTGGTTTACTCACGACTGAAGTCACGAGTGTGCACCAAACGTCTAATCAAAAAATAAAGGTTCTTTTGTATAGACAATAACCTTTTGATTTCCACTTTTTAAAACTGCATACGATGAAGAAACCTGGATTGCTTTTGCTTCCTTCATGTCAGGATATCTTGTATATCCTCGTGGTATAGAAAATATCGCTAAAATAATACATACAAATAAAAAGCTATGATCTTTTGTACGAAGTATCCAAAGAACAATACAGCAGCAAAGAGATAAAACAAATATCTTTTGATAACACAAAGCAAAAAGAAACATAAGAAGAGATAAAAATACACAATGATTCTTACACGAAGTCATAACGTAATCTTCTCTTTGATTTTCTCAAACTTTGCATTTCCAATCCCTTTGACTTTCATGATATCTTCAATTGTCTGATACAGACCATGTTCCTCACGATATTGAATAATTGCATCTGCAGTTGATGGACCAATACCATCTAACTGCTGCAGTTCTTCACGTGTTGCCTGATTGATAGAAACGCGTGGGAGTTCTTTTTCATCTGTCTGATATGGTATCGATAATACGTCGGCATCTTTTAATACCATGTTTGGGTTAAGAGAAGAAATATCAGCATTCTCTTTAAGCCGAATCTGGTCAATTGCTTCCTGTACCGTTGCATATTGCTTTAAACTGATTGTTTCTTCTTTTTCAACTGCACCTTTGATAGAAACATGAATTCGTGTATTTTCAGGATCAGATAAGGAAACTGGTTTAAGATCAACACTTAAAATTCCTGCAAGAAGAAGGACGATAATCAAAAACTGTCTTTTCATATGCATTTTGTGTATTTATGATTTTGTCTTTTAGAAGCTTTTTGCCAAGTTTAATGATGACAGTATATACGTCGTCTGACCCTTCAAAAACGACTTCAAATACAACAGAATCATCATCTTCAGCATCAGTTGAATGATGTTTTTTATGGATTGAATTTTAAGATGAGTGATGGATTCAATCCATTGAATGATTCTTTTATCATTTATAGAATTCAAGAAAACAGGATGAAACAGATAAGAATGCTCTATATTGTGAATGCTATTCTGGTTCATAACATAAACTCCTACAATATAGTTATTCACGTATTTTTCTAAAGTTCCAAAAAAAAAGTTGGAAAATTTCCAACTTACTTAATGTTTAGAATTGTAACCTTGTAAGGCTTAGCAACTTCAACAGTAACAACATCTCCAGTTTTGCTTCCTAAGATAGCCTGCGCTAAAGGTGTTTCATTTGATACTTTACCATTTAATGGATCAGCTTCTGTTGAACCAACAATATGATACTGAGCTTCTTCTTCAGTATCCATGAACTTCAATGTAACTGTGCTACCAATCTGAACATTTTTCTTACCCTTCTTCTGTGTAGAAATGATTTCATAATGTCCAACCTGTAACATGTTTTCCAATTCCTGGATACGATGTTCAACTTCAGCCTGCTTTTCTCTTGCAGCATCATAGTCAGCGTTTTCACTCAAGTCACCCTGAGAACGAGCTTCAGCAAGTTCAGCCTTAACTTCTTCACGGACTACATGAACCAGATTATCATATTCATCTTGTAATTTTTTCAGACCTTCTTCAGTGACATAGATTTTATTTTCTTCAGCCATTGTTCTACTCCTTTTTACATGCTTTCGTATTATAGCATTTCACTTGTCAGTATGCTAGAAATTTTTGTGTTTAACAAATCAATTGCAACAGTATTTGCACCACCTTCAGGGATGATTATATCCGCAAATCGTTTTGATGGTTCAATAAATGATTCATGCATTGGTCGAACCGTAGACATGTATTGATTCACAACACTTTCCATTGTTCTGCCACGTTCCTGTACATCTCGATTCAATCTGCGAATAAAACGAATATCTGCATCCGTATCAACAAACACTTTGATATCCAATAGATTTCTAAGATTTTCATCCTCTAAGATAAATAACCCTTCAAGAATCAAAACATCACATGGATAACAGCATTCACTCACATCACTTCTTGTATGATTTACAAAATCATAGGTAGGCTTCTCAATAGGCTTTCCATCCATCAGATCATGTACCTGCTGTACAAGCAGATCATTGTCAAAAGCACTTGGGTGATCATAGTTTGTCTTGATTCTTTCACTCATGGGCTTATGAGACTGATCTTTATAGTAATCATCCTGACGTATGACAAGTACTCTAGTCAAATCAGAAAATTTTTCCTGAATATGTCTAGAAATAGATGTTTTTCCGCTGGCAGAACCACCAGCAATTCCTATAATTAATGGTTTCATACTGTATTCTCCACGCATTGTATTAAGCGATCCGATGCATCATATGTAAGATCAAAATCAAAATGCTTTTTCCGTAACATTTTCTTTAAGAAAAGAATATCACCTTCCCATAAGTCAAGTGTAAAAATCTGATCTTGTGGAATCCATATTAGTTCACCTTCATCACAAGAATGGATTGTTCCACTGAAATCATATGATAAATAAATCTCACATATTTCATCTTCAAAATGCGGATAATGAAAACGAATGGTTCCATAATGTTCTAATGCATGTACATGCAATCCTGTTTCTTCAAACACTTCTCTGCGTGCACATTGTTCCATCGTTTCATTTTCTTCTAACTTTCCGCCAACCCCAATATATTTGTTGTGATTAACGTCATTTTTCTTCTTGTTTCTTTTTAAGAACAGCCACTGTTCATCTTTTACTAAATAAACACAAGAACTGTATTTCATATTAATAACATTTCAAATATTTCGATACATTTGCATTATGTTCATCTAATGTTTTTGCATAATGTACCGTACCATCTCCACCAGGACAAACCTCAGCCATAAAATACAAATAATCAGTATCTGCAGGTGAAATTGCAGCTTTGATTGCTGCTTCTCCAGCATTTTCAATTGGACCAGGTGTCAAACCATCATATTTGTATGTGTTATATGGAGAATCAAAATCAGGATTTACTTCACATGCCTGCCAGTTATCCTCAAGCTTGTCAAAGTCAATTGCATAGCATACAGTTACAGAACTCTGCAGTTTCATTCCTTGTGCTAAGCGGTTATAGAATACAGAAGCAACCTTTGCAAGATCTTCAGGATTTGTTCCAGCTTCGTACTGAATAATAGATGCCATTGTATAGATATCCGCAATGCTATGATTACTTGATGCAATCTGATCCTTGTACTTATTAAAGATTGTCAAAGACTGATCAAGAAGTGTTGTTGTGATTTCTTCTGCAGTTGTCTCTTTATTGACATAGTATGTATCCGGAGCAAGATACCCTTCTAGATAGATACGAACACCACTCTTAAACATATCATCCGTCAAGAATGGATATTTTTCTTTCTGTGAAACGATCCAGTCTTTATTATTCCATAATGCTAATAAATCTTCACTGGATACATTTGTAACTTCACTGAACTTTTTTGCAGCATCTTTTGCCCAGTCACCTTCGATCACAGTCACGGAAACCTGATCTCTTCTAGCTGCATTCTGATCATTCAGATACGTAAACATCTGCTTGATACCCCAGCTTTTATCTAATGTAAACAGACCTTGCTTTACATCAGTCAATTGATTCAATCTTGCATAAGTATATGCAACATCAGCATTCTTAATGATGTTTTCTTCCTGCAGCTTTTTCGCAACGTCTTTTACAGTTGAGCCATCTTCTACCATAAACTTCACTTCTTCACTTGTAGAAGACACTGGCTGTAAACCAGAATAAATCAAATATACACCAGTACAAAGAATTGCTAAAAGAACAACAATAATAACAGTAACGATTTTCTGAATCAAAGGTGTTGTTTTTCTTTTCTTCATACGGATTGCCCTTTCTTCATCTGTTTCACCACTGGAAACAAATGCTTCTTTATATAATTCTTCAAATGGAACTGGGTTTGTTGGAATGACCCTCTGTTTTGTTGTTCTAGCATGTTTTGGAACACTTGCTGTACCTGTATATACAGAATCTAACGCATTGATATTTTCATTTTTTGTTTCTAATGGAATCGCTTTTGTTTCCTGATTTTCTTCTTCTAGAACAGGAGACAATTCATCGTTTACACCAGGGTCTTCATCTTGCAGAAAAACAGGAATTTCAGGATCAATCAGCTTCAGGTTCTTGTCTGTCACCCATTTTGTTCTGCCATTATCTACGATTTTATAACGTGCAGTATTTGGGTTGAAGTCTTCAATTTCAACTTCATTTCCAAGATAATCAATTCTAGTACCGTTTCTATATTTCTGCCCTTTTTTCAATTCTTCTAAGTGAAGATCATCATCTACAGATTTTTCTAAAACAACTGTCTTTTCCTGTGCAGAATCAGCCTTTGGAATTTCAGACTGTTCGATTTTCTGTTTCAGCAATTCTTCTACACTAGGAATGCCTGTTGTCTGATCATATACATTTACTTCATCTAAAGCTTTATTCTGCTTAGATTGCTGCTTTGGTTGTGTATCTACAACGGGTTTGCCATTTTCACGTAATTTACGCATGGCAAGCGTCTGTTCCCCAAGAACAACATCAGGCAATTCATCGAGTTCATCGTAGTCGATGATTTGATCCTTTCTTGTGTTATTCTCAGCCATTATTCATCTTCCTCTAAAAAAGCACCTAATACTTCCTGACACATGTTCCATTCTTCTTCATCTTCGATGTCAATCATATTGCCATCTTCATCATAGCTGTATGCATATACATTTCCATCATCTGTACTAGCATCAGTAAATAGAACATATTTCTTTTTGTTCTTGTCATCTTCAAAAGTTAAAATGATTTCTACTTCTTTTTCCTGACCGTTTTCGTCAGTGATTGTCATAATTTTTGTATCTTCCATGTTCATTCTCCTATCAAAGCAAAAGGCGTTTTGCGCCTTTTAATGTGAATCTAGATAGCGCTGTAAAATCTGGACAGCAGCTAACTGATCGATTTTCTTTTTACGATGTTTTCTGGAAACATCTGCCATCAGTAGAATTGATTCAGATTCCTGTGTTGTATTTCTTTCATCTTGCATTTTTACAGGAATTCCACTTTCAACTTCTAAAACTTTTCCAAATTCCAGGCAGATTTGAGCTCTTTCCGCAACATCTCCATTTTCAAGCAATGGTAGTCCAAGTACGATGACATCTGGTTTCATTTCTTCAACCACTTCTAATACACGATCCATCGCTGTATCATAGTCATCTGGTTTAAAGCGTATTGTTTTTACAGTAGATGCGATAAAACCAGTCTCAGAAAAACTAACTCCACAAGTAACACTACCCAGGTCTAATCCAAGGTATTTACTCATTTATCATGCTCCTCTAAATAGAAACGAACGAGTTCCTCAATGATTTCATGACGCTCAATTGACTGAATGACACTTCTAGCATTGTTATGAGAGGAAATATAAGCAGGATCATTACTGATCAGGTATCCAGCAAGCTGATTGATTGCATTGTACCCTCTTTCATTTAATGCTTTTTCAACATGTTTCAGTACTTCACGGATATTCTCACGTCTTAATTCTTCTGCTGAAAAGCTAATTGTTTCTGTAACACTTTTTTGAGCCATAATAGAATCCTCCTTATTGCTTCTATTCTACTCTAAAATATACAAATTGTATAGAAAGCCAAAAGCAAAAATTATGAGAAATAAAGGAAATCTTAAGAAACAATAAAAGAGAGCAGCGCTCTCTCTTTTTATCACTTATTGCAGCTTTTCTTTAATGGCTTGGATTGCTTCATCAACCTTGGAAGCATCCTTTGCACCAGCCTGTGCCATATCAGGTCTACCGCCACCATTACCGCCACACATTGTAGCAGCCATCTTCACGATATCACCTGCTTTGATGCCCTTCTGGATTGCTTCCTTGCTGGAAGCACATACGAAAGTCGTCTTGCCATCAATTTCATTAGAAATAAATACAAATCCGTTTGTTAATTTATTTCTTAAAGTTTCAGCATATTCTTTCAATCCCTTTGTATCTTTACCCTGCAGTTTCAGGAATAATGCCTGAATACCATTGTATTCTTCAGCCTTGCTTAGTACAGAATCAGCTTCAGAAGCCATTGCTTTGCTTTCGGCTTCATTGATCTGTTTCTTTAAGGATGCATTTTCTTCCAATAGCTTCTGAATTCTTTCATGTAAGCCATCAAAACTCTTCATCTTTAATAAGGCAGCAGTCTGCTTCAGATATTCTTCTTCGCTCTTGAAAGAGTTATAAGCTTCCATCTTTGTTTCACAAGTAATACGTCTGACACCACTGCCGATAGATTCTTCTGAAACGATTCTGAATGAGCCAAGATTGTTTGTGTTATCTACGTGTGTACCACCACAGAATTCCTTAGAGAAATCCCCCATGGATACGACTCTGACTTCATCGCCATATTTTTCATCAAATAGAGCTGTTGCGCCAGTCTTCTTTGCATCTTCAATTGCCAGTACTTCTGTAGTTACTGGAAGAGATGCATTGATCTTTTCATTGACGATTCTTTCAACTTCACTTAACTGTTCATCTGTTGGCTTTTCAAAGTGTGTGAAGTCAAATCTGCCATATTCAGGACAGTTATAAGAACCAGCCTGTGCAATATGATCTCCAAGAACTTTTTTTAATGCAGCCTGCAGCAAATGCAAGGAAGAGTGATTTGCACGTGTACGCTGTCTAGCAGCATAGTCATATTCACCTTCTAGAATATCACCAACATGCAGTGTACCTTCAATGTTTTCTAGATGATGCAATGGCTGTTTGTGTGGAGCCTTCTGTACGTCAGTTACATCTGCATTGAATGTATCATTCCATACTTTACCAGTATCAGCACACTGACCACCGCTTTCAGCATAGAAGCAAGTTTCACTTAAAATAACATCACCACTGTCACTCAAGGAATCAACCTTTACGCCATCCTTGAATAAACCGATAACTTTACCTGTTGAATGAGAATCTGTATAGCCTGTGAATTTGCTTTCTTCTGTGAAATCCATTAAATCCTTGGACTGACCATGCATAGACTGTTCTGCACCTCTAGCAGCTCTAGCACGTTCTTTCTGTGCTTCCATTTCTCTTTCAAATCCAGCTTCATCAATTGTATATCCCTGATCAGAAGCAATTTCTTCTGTCAGTTCTCTTGGATATCCATATGTATCATAGAGCTTGAATACAACTTCACCTGGCAGCTGCTTTGTATCAGCATGTTCTTTTAATGCATCATTCAATAAAGCTTCACCATTAGCAAGTGTCTTATGGAAACTTTCTTCTTCATTCTTTACTAGTTTAGAAACAAGAGCAACCTTGTCTTCAACATATCCATAGTAGTCTTTCATGTTATCTGCACAAATCTGCACAAGGTTATACATGAAGCTGCCATCAATTCCAAGCTTGATACCATAACGAACAGCTCTACGAAGAACACGTCTTAATACATAGCCTCTTCCTTCATTGGAGAACATTGCACCATCTGCTAATGCAAATGTAACTGTACGGATATGGTCTGCAATAACACGATAAGCCATCTTGTATTCAGCTTCGTCATAAGAATGCTTTGCATACTTCTCAGTAGCGTGAATGATTGGAAGGAACAAGTCTGTATCAAAGTTTGTTTCGCCTTCCTGCAGGAAACATACAAGACGTTCTAGACCCATACCTGTATCAATATTCTTCTGTGGAAGTTCTTTGTACTCTGTTCTTGGCATTTCACCAGGTCTGCAGTCATACTGAGAGAATACGATATTCCATAATTCTACATAACGATCATTTTCCATATCGTCAAAGAACAGCTTTTCACCAATACCTTCTGGATCATATTTTTCACCACGGTCATAGTAAAGTTCTGAGTCTGGTCCACCAGGTCCTCTGCCGATTTCCCAGAAGTTATCTTTGTTTCTTGAAATATGGGATTCAATCATACCTGCCTGAACCCATAAATCATATGCTTCCTGATCATCTGGATAAACTGTAACGTAGAGTCTTTCTTTATCCATACCGATCCATTCTTCACTTGTTAAGAATTCCCAAGCCCATGGAATTGCTTCCTTCTTGAAGTAATCACCAATGGAGAAGTTTCCTAACATTTCAAAGAATGTGTGGTGACGTGCAGTTCTGCCTACATTTTCAATATCGTTTGTACGAATACATTTCTGTGCGTTTGCGATACGTGGGCATGCTGGCTTTTCTGTACCATCAAAATACTTTTTTAAAGTGGATACACCAGCATTGATCCATAACAATGTTGGGTCGTTGTGTGGAATCAAACTAGCACTTGGTTCAATCATGAATCCTTTGGATTTGAAGAAATCCAAGAACATCTGACGAATTTGATTTCCTGTTAAATTCTTTTTCATACATTCCTCCAATAATAAAACGTTCCTGTATATACAGGAACGTCATTAACGCGGTACCATCCTGATTCACATATGTAATATGTGCACCTTAATTTCATCCGTAACGTGGATAACGGTATGTTTTCATACTCTCAAAAGTAGCTTCACGACATGTATAATTGAAAGCTTTTCACCTTACAGCTTCTCTCTAGACATCCTATACAGCGTTACTTGTCTTTGTCATTGATTTGCAAATCTAATGATATTTCATTATTTGAATATGTCAAGATAAAATTGATTTCTGTTTTTTATGCATTGTGTGTATAAAACATACATTGTTATCACTGTTTGAAATGATAAAATAAGCAATTATTTTACTGATGCGTGCTTATCTACTTCCAGCAAAAAATTTAAGCATTTTTGTTATTTTTCAACTCTTGCAATATCTTTCTCTGTGATTTTCTTTAATCTGGTTAGGTCAGAATTATGTTTTAAATCGGCTATTTTCACTTTTCTTGCAAGAGGATTTTTTGCTGCTTTTTGAAAATGTTATTCATATGATTCATTCTTTTTGTAAAGGTCAACTGTGATATATGAGACAATTCTTTCTAAATCAGATTCTGCTATTTTGGTCAGTCGATATCCAAATTTAAATGCCATACTTGCTTCTTATACTAGAAATTGCAGCGTCTGCGTCTACAGTGTTTCCAGATTTTACATCTTCTAAACCATCCAGGATTGTTTTTGCTTCATACATTTTTTGCATAGTTTTTTCGTAATAATCGATGTCCATAACAACCAATCTGCCATACCCATTCTTGGTTACGAATATAGGACCATTTTCTTCTGCACAGCGGCGTTCTACTTCAACCGTATTTTTCAAATCACGCATTGGAATAATCTGCATAAAATCAACTCTTTTCATGTGACTATATTATATCCTGAATTTAGTCACAACAAAAGTAGCTGAGTATTTGGCTGACAGAAGTTGCAATTAATTTTTTACTGATTGTGTTATTTTGTTCATTTGATTCCGGACTCAAACTTTACTTTTTGATTTTATTTTTTGTACTAACTTTGTATTTCTCTGATGTCTTTCTTCCACATTGCATCCTTGAAAGAATACCTCTTTGTTTCCAATAAGAATCAAAGTATTTTTGCAGCGTGTTATCGCTGTATAAATTAACTTTTTATTCAGCATGATCCACTGATTTTTCGCAAATGGCATAATCACAATCGGATACTCACTGCCTTGTGATTTATGTACAGAAATGCAATATGCAAGCGTAATATTTGAAAAGCTGTCAGGTTTATATTCTACAAAGTTACCATCAAAATCCACAACAATGGTTGTCTTTTTGTCTTCTGTTTCTTTTGCATCTACGATTTCTATTAAAGTTCCAATATCACCATTTGAGACTTCATCATCAGGCTGATTCTTCAACTGCAGAATTTTATCTCCTTCTCGAAATGTTATATATCCTAATCGTACTTCATTCTTATCAACAGTCTTTGGATTAAACGTTTCCTGAAGCGCCTGGTTTAATACTGTAATTCCAGCATTTCCCGCATACATTGGAGATAATACTTGAATATCTGATAACTCATATCCCTTCTCTAAACAATTCTGTACGATCTTAAGAATGCTTTGTTTGATATTGATTTCATCCGTTTCATAGAACAAAACACCTTTTTCATATGTATTAAAATCTATACGATTCTCTAATAAATCTTTAGATAAAGTGATGACACTGCTGTCATCTTTCTGACGGTAGATATGTTCAAGACGAACAGTCGGAATCACATTTGATGCAATAAGATCTCTTAACACGCATCCAGGAGAAACAGACGGCAGCTGATCTTCATCACCAATGATACAGATCTTTTTAACGTTATGACTCGCTTTTAAAAGATTCGCAAATAAATAGCTGTCTACCATAGAAAACTCATCAATAATGAGTACATCACACATGAGTGGTTCTTTCTCATTCTTTTTAAATTCATTACTTTCCAGATTCCACTGTAAAAGAGAATGAATCGTAGATGACTTTGTTTCACATAGCTGTGACAGTCGCTTTGCGGCTCTGCCTGTTGGAGCACAACATTCAATGATACAGTTTGGATACATTCTTTTTAAAAGTTCTACAATGGCGCGTACAACAGTTGTTTTTCCTGTTCCAGGTCCACCGCTCATAATCGATACAGGCGTATCAAATAATGTATGAATGGCATGGATCTGTGTTTCATCATATGTAATACCAATGCTATCTTGTATGTTTTTCAATGCATCTTTGACTTCATCATCATCACAAGGTTCCAATGTACGATATGGAAATGCTGCTAAAAAAGAAGCAATGTATGTTTCTGCATCATACTGCGCTTTTGGATAAATACAGCCATCATCATTGATCAAAGCTCTTGATAAAACACAGCTGTCTAAGACTTCATCAAAGTTAACTTCAAACTCTTTTGTTTTTTTCAAGAATGATTCCTTCAACAATGCTTCAGGAATATAAGAATCTCCATTTTTCATACAGAACATTTCACACAAAGCAATCAGATACGCATGCAGACGATTTGGGTCATTTTTTTCAAAGCCAAGTTCTTTACCAATTTTGTCTGCAGTCGCAAATCCAAACCCATCCAGTTCTTCAACGACACGGTATGGATTTTCCTTGATCAGCTTTAATGCATCTTTGCCATATTTCTGATTGATACGAATCAGATTACGAATACCAATGCCATGGATATTCATAAAAGAAACAAGCTGCTGAAGACCACTGTCATCTTCCTGTATTCCATTAACGATACTTTCATACTGCGCTTTGCTTAAGCGTGGTACACGCAAAAGGCAGTCAGGATTATCCTTGATCATGGCTAGACAATCTTCTCCCAGTGCTTCTACAACTCTTTCCGCAAGTTTTTTCCCAATGTGAGGAAACTGGGAAGAAGATAAATATCGAATGATGCCTTCCCTTTCACTTGGCAAAGGCTGCTGTATCGTCTGTACCTGAAACTGCATTCCGTATTTTGGGTGTTCTACGTATGTTCCCTGAATATCATAAAGGACATCTTCCTCAATTTCGGGTAAGATGCCTGTGATTGTAATATGACGTTCTTTTTCATCGTTGACAAGGAACTTAGCTACCGTATAGAAGTTCGTTTCATTACGATACAGAACATATGTAATTTTACCATTTAATGTAATCAGCTCATCCATAATGTAATTAAAATCGTCATAAAGTTATATAGCATATGTGAAAATATCGATGTAGTAATGGTATCTGTATCTTCATAGGGAATACACAATACAAACCCGCACATCGCATAGATCACAAAGAAAATACAGTTAGAATAATTCTGCGAGAGTAAGGATGCAACGATATGCAAGAATCCAAATGCACAACCTGAAATCGTTGCAGATAGAAGAAAAGAATGCTTTTCACGAATTTTAGCAAAAATACATCCACGAAAGATCGTTTCTTCTAGAAATGGTGCAAATATTACTGCAGTTAAGATGTAGAAAGCTGGTGCAGACTGAAATACAAGATCGTTATTGATTTGATTGTCTGCCTGTACCGTTGGCAGAAAGAAATAAATCAATTGTGCTAAAAACAGATTTGTTAAAAATAAAGACCCAACTGTCGTAAGAATATGTTTGATATTCCATTTGTAGTTTTCTACAAATATTTGAAAGTTTTGCGTAAAGTATTTTAGTCCGATGAAAACAAATGCAAGAACCATACATAGATCCATTACAATACTGCTGATAAAATACATTTCTATTCCAAAATGCTTTCCTATCAAAACACTCAGAAAATCCTGAAATACAAGAAGATAGACACCAAAATACAATATAAGAAAAACAATTGTTTTTTTGTTAGATAAAGTATTACGCATTGACTGTATCTAAGATTTCTTTCATTAAATCTTTATCATTTTGATATACAACATCGATCTTGCCGCCACACACCAGTGTATCCCCATCATAAATGACAGCTTCCTGACCAGGCGTTACAGAACGAATCTTTTCTGGAAAAGATGCAATGAGTGTGCCATCTTCTCTCAAAGAAACAGTGACAGGATTATCCTGCTGACGATAGCGGAACTTTGCGTTACATGTTAATGGAAGCTTTCTATCCGCAAGCCAGTTTACATCAATGATAGAACAGGATGTAGAATAGAGCCACTCTTGATGTTCTTCATCCGTAACATACAATTCATTTTTTGTAACGTCCTTGCCAATGACATAGAAAGGACCAATGCCGCCAATATCCAGGCCTTTTCTTTGACCAACAGTGTAATACATGACACCACCATGCTGACCGACAACTTTCTTTGTATTGATGTCAATAATATCGCCAGGTTTCATTGGAAGATAGTTTGACAAGAACTGTCTGAAGTTTCTTTCTCCAATAAAGCAGATTCCTGTAGAATCTTTCTTTTTTGCAATGGAAAGATCTAATTCTTCAGCCAATTTTCTAACTGTTGGCTTATCTACTTTTCCTAATGGAAATAAAACGTGATCAAGTACTTCACGATGAATCTCTGTCAAGAAGTAAGACTGATCTTTATTGCGGTCATCTGCCTTCTGCAGTACATGCACTCCATTTTCTTCACCAAGTTTTGCATAGTGTCCTGTCGCAACTGTATCAAAGCCTTTGCTTTCAGCAAACTTCATAAAAGAATCAAATTTGATATATCGATTGCATAGAATATCTGGATTTGGAGTTCTTCCACGCTTGTATTCATCCAGGAATGTTTTAAATACATCATCCCAGTACTCTTTAATAAAATCGATTCTCAGTAAAGGTAAACCTAATTTATCAGCAACATCCTGTGCATCTTTATAGTCTGCTTCCTGTGGACATACAGCATCATTGATTGTTGGATTTCCTTCAAAATCATCATTTGCCATAGAGTCCCAGTTACGCATAAATGCACACGTAACATCATATCCGTCTTTCTTTAAAAGATATGCGGCGATTGCGGAATCAACACCGCCACTTAATCCTACTAGTACTTTTTTCATGAGTATCATTATACAACAAAAAAGAAGCAATTAAGCTTCTTTATGCACCTCTCCACATGTTTTATAGTTTGGACAATCCGGATTACATACGTGATCTGCAAGATTTCGCAATTCTCTTGGCACAAATACACCAATTTCTTCTTCATCATATCCAACCTGGAAATTACTTTCATTCAAGATAATTGGACGTTTCAGAACACTTGGATTGTTTTTTATAAAATGAATCAATTCATCCGTTTTCATCGCATCAATATCAATATTACTTCCTTGAATGATCTTGCTTCTTTTAGAAATGATATCATCAGTGCCATTTTCACTTCTCATCAATAAATGTTTGATTTCATTATCATTCAATAATGTTTTAAAGATGTTCTTTTCAATGAAAGGAAGATTGCGATCTTTCAGCCACTGTTTCACTTTTCTACAGGAAGCACAGCCTGGTGATGTATATACAACGATCATAAATACCCTCCTTTGTTAAATCAAAAATATTATATCAAATCTGTCAACAACTATAACATACACTTGATTGTAATTGTCAAACAGAATAAAATAACAACATAAAAGAAAGTGCAACGTTTCTATTTCCCTGTAAAGAAAGACAGTGGCTGATGTAAACTGTTCATAAATAGAAATGTACTGGAGCTTTATAACAAACTTTTATACGTGAATCGTTTACCTTCATAAAAGTGATCTCATACATTGAGATAAGACGGGTGGTACCGCGCAAAGTCGTCTCTTGCGTCCCTTCAGTTTGATTGAAGAGACGTTTTTATTTGGAGGTTATTATGAAAAGAATGTTATCTGGCATCAAGCCTACTGGTGAATTGCATCTAGGCTCTTACATCGGTGCACTCAAACAATTTGTGAAGTATCAGGATGATTATGAAATGTTTGCCTTTATCGCAAATCTTCACTGCATTACTGTTCCACAGGAACCAGAAGTTCTGCAGAAGAATCTTCATGATTGTGTCGCTTTATATCTAGCATGTGGTCTGGATCCAAAAAAGGCAACAATCTTCTTACAGACTGATGTTCCTGCACACGCTACACTTGGCTATATCATGTGCTGTCATACATATATGGGTGAATTAAACCGTATGACACAGTTCAAAGACAAGCAGGCGAAAGGTGAAAAGAATCTGAGTGGCGGTCTATATACATACCCTGCTTTAATGGCTGCGGATATTCTTTTATATGATCCATCCTACGTACCAGTTGGAGAAGATCAGAAGCAGCATGTTGAATTAACAAGAGATATTGCACAAAGAATGAATAACCGTTATGGTGACTTGTTTACTGTTCCTGAACCACTTGTTGGCAAGGTTGGTGCTAGAATCATGTCTTTAACAGATCCTACAAAGAAAATGAGTAAATCTGATGGTATCAATAAAGGATGCATTTATTTATTAGATGATCTAAAAGCAGCACGTAAAAAAGTTATGGGTGCAGTCACTGATAATCTGGCACATGTTCATTATGATCCAGAAAATCAGCCTGGTATTTCTAACTTGATGCAGATTTACTCTTCCTTAAACAATGATCGTCCTTTTGATGAAATTGAAAAGGAATTTGAAGGAAAAGGATATGGTGACTTCAAGTGTGCAGTTGCTGACAGTGTTTGTGAATTACTAGAAAGCATTCAGACAAAATATAATGAAATCTGTAATTCAGATATCATTGAAAAGACATTGCAGCAAGGTGCTGAAAAAGCAAATGTCATTGCCAACGAAAAAGTTAAGAAGGTTCAAAAAGCGATTGGCATGGAAATTGTTAAATAAATACTCAAAAAACCTCACTTGTAAAAAGTGAGATTTTTTTATAAACAGCTTTGATTTTATTTGGATTGAAACTTCTTCTTTAAAGTAGGAATGTCTTTTTTGTTAATCCATTCTTCTGAATAGCCACAATTACAACATAGATATCGATGAACTAGAACTGCGGAGAAACTTGTCAATCCTATTTGAATATTATTGCCTGATCCATAAGCACCTGTGTTTCCAGGAATCATAATGATATCTGTACTACTGCATTTCGGACATATCTTCTTATATTTCATATATATCTCTTCCTATAAATACATATATTTTATCAGAATTATTATAAAAAGGTGTGATTTTACACACCTTTTAGAACAATGATAACTGATTCAAATCCTGCAATCCTTCTAATACACCCATCGCATCCAGTTTTTTAATTAAAGTACCAGATAGCTGTGTACGTTTTTCCAAATCTTCTTTAGAAAGGAATTCTGCTTCACTTCTTGCAGTTTCAATAGAACGCGCAACGTTTGCACCCAATCCATCAATAACAGTAAATGGAGGAATGATTGTTTTCACATCATCTGGATCACTTCTAAATTCCGTAGAAAGTGATTTATACAGATCAACATTAGAAATACGATAGCCTCTTGCATATAACTCTTCACATGCCTCCAATGTATCAAATAAAGATTTTTCTTTATTTGTGACTGGATTGATTGTATCTCTAGAATTCTGACGATCCTGGATATCTTTCATACGCACACGAATGGCTTCAATACCCTTTGACATCGTATCAATTTCATATGCATCACAACGATGTGTGAAGAACTGGATATAGAAGTTCTGTGGTTCATGCACTTTATACCAGGCAATTCTAACTGCCATCATAACATAGGCAACCGCATGTGCTTTCGGGAACATGTACTTGATTTTTTTACAAGAATCAATATACCAGTCAGGTACATTATGTGCCTTCATATCTTCTTCCCATTCTGCCGTAAGACCTTTCCCCTTACGTACAGATTCCATGATCTTAAACGCATCCAATGGTTTCAGTTTTTTATCTAATAGATATGTCATGATATCGTCACGACACGCAATCACTTCACTTAATGGATGACCTGCCTGTACGAGCGATTGTGCATTACCAGCCCAGACGTCAGTACCATGTGTCAGACCAGAAATCATTACAAGTTCTGAGAATGATGCTGGTTTTGTTTCTTCAAGAACACGACGTGTTATACGTGTACCGAATTCTGGTAAACCTAAGGCTCCATTTTCTTTCTTATAGATTCTTGGATCTGCATGTAAAGCATCATCACAATAGAACAAAGAAAGTGTTTCTGGATCATTCATTGGAATATCCAGAGGTTTGACTGTACCAATTCTTTGCAGCATACGAATCGCAGTTGGATCAACATGACCAAGAATATCAAATTTCAATACATTATCATGAATATCATGGAAGTCGTAATGTGTTGTCATCCAAGCTGCTGTTGGATCGTTGGCTGGATACTGTACTGGTGTAAAGTCTTCTGCTTCATACTCATCAGGAATGATGATAATACCACCAGGATGCTGTCCTGTTGTTCTTTTAACGTTTGTACAGCCTTTTGCCAGATAATCTTTCATTGCACGTCTCATATCTTCACGATGCATCTTTTCACAATATCCCGTAACGTAACCATATGCAGTTTTATCTGCGACAGTACCAATGGTACCGGCTCTAAACGCATGATTTGCCCCAAATACTTCTTTAATGAATTCATGAGCTCTCCATTGATATTCATTGGAGAAGTTTAAATCGATATCAGGTACCTTATCAGCATTAAATCCTAAGAATGTCTGGAAAGGAATGTTCTGTCCATCCCCTTTCATAATGCCTCCGCACTTTGGACATTTCTTTTCTTCTAAGTCAAATCCACTCTTTACTTCTGGATCATCGATCCATTCAGTATAGTGACAGCATGTACAGCGATAATGTGGTTTTAATGGATTTACTTCTGTAATGCCTGACATCGTAGCTGTAAAGGAAGATCCTACAGATCCACGGGAACCTACAACATATCCATCCTTGTTGCTCTTTTTTACAAGCAGATGCGCAATATAATAGTGCACATCAAATCCATTTGTAATGATGTTGTTCAGCTCAAATTCCAGACGTTCTGATACTTCTTCAGGTATCTTTCCTTCAAACTCATACATTTCTTTCGCTGTCTTGTGACAGATATTACGCAGTTTATCACCAGAAGCTTCAATGTGTGGCGGAAATGTTCCACTAGGAACAGGGCGAATATTTTCATCAATAGAATCAAACAGTTTATTTGGATTATCTATCACAAGCTGCTGAACAAGATCTTTATCCTCCAGCCAGTCAAATTCACTGCACATTTCATTTGTCATACGAATATGCTGATCCGGATTCTTTGTACGCAATCGTAAATCATCATCACGGATATAGAGAGGATGTGTTGCACCACCTACACCTTGTGACATGATATAAACATCTCTAAAGATCTTCTGATCCTTAGTACAGTAATGTGCATCACTATCTGCAATGACTAGAATGCCAAGTTTCTTTGCCATAGCAATGATACGTTTCTGTACTTGTTTTAAACGTGTAATGTTTGGAATAGAACCTAATGCAATGGATGTAGAGTAATTGCCTAATGGCTGTAATTCAATATAGTCATAGAACATCATAGCCTGTTCTAATCGAGCATCTTCACCATTACATGCAAGTTCAAATAATTCACCATTCAGACATGCAGAACCAATTAACAGATTATGACGATGTTCCTGGATATCACTACGCGTAACGCGTGCTTCTGCCGCAACGTCTGTACCTTCTTTTCCACTTGCTTTTCCCATGACCGCAAGTGTTTTTGTATTACTCTTTGTAACAAGACGATACAGATCTCTCATACCATCCTGGTTTTTAACAATCGCACAAATATGTGATCTTCTAACCTTCTTGAAAATTTCATCATCCTGTGTCTTTTCCTGCAGATCATTGATTGTAACACAGTCATACTGATCCTTTGCATCTTTTAGAAGACACATAAATACACCAGAAAGACTCTCTGCATCGTAGTCAGCTCTATGTGCAACTTCTTCATCATATTCCACGTGATAATAACGTGAGATATTACCTAAACGATATGCTCTACGATTTCTCAAGATAGCACGAGAAAGATCCAATGTATCGATGACTGTATTTTTTAATTGCGGACGATGGATTCTTCTTAACTCTTCATTGATAAAGTGATAGTCAAAACTTGCATTATGTGCAACAAGAACACCATCTCCGATCCACTCCAGGATTTCATCAATGCATTCACTAAAAGGCTTTGCATCTTTGACCATATCATTTGTGATATTTGTCTTATGAGAAATGAATGGTGGAATTGGAATTGGCGGTTTGATAAACATCTGCAGACGATCTACGACTGTCTGGTTTTTGATTTTGACCGCACCAAATTCAATAATGTGATCATAATATGCAGATAGACCAGTTGTTTCTAAGTCAAAAGAAATATATTCAGCATCATCGATCTTGGTATCTACACCATTTCTAACAATCGCTAAACAGTCATCAACCATATTTAATTCACAGCCAAAGCCAACACGGAATCCTCTTTCAGGATCTTTTTTCGCAAGAGATGCGCCTGTATTATAAGCTTTGACAAAAGACTGTACGTCTGCGTGGTCCGTAATCACAATACCACGATGACCAATATTGTATGCATATTTTACTATACTGACAGGATCACATACACCATCCATTTCACTCATATTGGAATGCATATGGAATTCAATTCTCTTCTTTTCTGCCGTATCTTTTTCTTCCGATTTTTCTAAGACTTCAATTTCCTGTGGCATGACAACAAGATCTTTCGCAAAGTTATCAAACTGAATGGAACCATACACACGTACATAGTTTCCTTCTCCATAGCTGGAAAGAATTTCACGTGTGATGCCTCTGCCTTCAAAACGCTTCATGATCATTGCATCTGTACCATCATAAATGGCCATTGTCTGGATCATACGATCATTTTTTGTAATTGTCTTTTCTTCCTGGAAGATTTCTCCTTCAAACTGAATGTCAGAAATTGGATCTTTGATATCTTTCAGATTGATACGTGTATAGTCTTCCATCTTTAAGCGACGGTAATTATTTTTTTTCTTTTCTACTGGTTTTTGCTGAAAAGTCTGTTCCTTTTCTGGAATGACATTCATGACAACTTCTCGTACATCTTCAACATGTGGTGCATTGGTAATGCATTTGACATGGATTGTCAAACCACACGAAGCCAGGTCATTTTCAATATCATTTACATATACACTGCTTCTTTCAACATCTTCCTGTGAATTTAACAGGAAAGAAATTGTTTTAGAATCACTGTCATATGTAAAAACAGTATGGGCAAGATCACTATAGTCGCCATGAATTTTTGCCAGATAGCTTAAATACTTTTTGATTCCGACAATATTTGTATTGCATTGATCACTATGAATCAATAATTGAATATGACAGCCTGTCATTTCTTCAATCCCATAGCAAAAAGAAGAATAGTCTTCAAAAGATAAAACATCATACGTATGTAATGTAATTTCTACAATATTTTTCTTCTGGAACATACGTACACGTTCAATCGTACTATCCGTTAACTGTGAGGATAAATCATTAAATTTACCATTCGCAAAATCTTTAACAAGTAATTTCATAGCCCACCTATTATACATCAGAAAGCGATTTATTTATCTTCAATTTCTTCATGCAGTGTTAGATAAACATTTTTCGCAACAGCCTCTGGAACAACCTTTGCAAGATCTTCTACTGACGCTTCTTTTAATTTTGTGATGCCGCCAAATGCCTTTAACAGATCTTTCTTTCTTTTTGGTCCAACCCCTTCAATATCATCCAGGATGGATTTTGTCTGTGCCTTGCTTCTAAGCTTTCTATGGTAGCTGATCGCAACACGATGCACTTCATCCTGCATTCTTGTTAACAGGAAAAACAATTCACTGTTCTTATCAATTTCAACAGTATTGCCATCGGTATCCATCAGTGCATTTGTAGAATGCCTGTCATTTTTTACAAGACCCATCAATTTGATTGTGTTAGATAAATCTAAAGCATCTAGAATTTCTTTTGCCGCTTCAATCTGGATCCATCCACCATCAACAATAATTCCATCTGGCAGTCTTCCGTTATCTTTCAAAAGTCTAAAATATCTACGGTAGATGACTTCCTTCATCGAATCAATATCAGAATTACCTGTGTGCAGCTTAAACAGACGATAGTCATTCTTTCTAGGTTTTCCATCTTCATATACAACACAGCTTGCAACAGTAAATGCACCAGAAATATGAGAGTTATCAAACAGTTCAACACGATTCATCGGATGGCGTGCAATTGCATTCAGCTGACGGATGGCTTCTTCTGTTTTCTTGTCTTGTTTTTCAATCACAGAAAACTTCAGATCTAATTGCGTCTTTGCATTTTCAATACACATATCTATGAGTTTCTGACGGTAGCCCTTCTGCGGCTGAAAGATTGGAAATGGGAGTACTTCCTGGATTGTTGCAATATCCATATCTAATGGCAATACGAGTTCTCTTGCGGCAGGATTTGCTTCATAGTACTGAAACAGAAAGGAAATAAACTCTTCCTGTGCGTCGCCATATAATGGTTTGAGCTTATATTCTTTGTTTAAAATCGTACCTTTTCTTACGAGCATGCCTGCAATCGCTAGATAGCCTCGATCTGTATAATAGGCAAAGATATCACGATCTCCTCGATTATCCTTTTCAATATTCTGTTTGTCACTGACAACTTTAGAAATAGATTCCAGCATATTTTTATACATCAGTGCTTTTTCAAACTCCAGATTTTCACTTGCCTGGATCATTTTTTCCTTGATATCTTTTTCGACATCTTTTGTATCACCATTCATAAAGGATACAACGCTGGAACAGTATTCTTCATAGACTGCAGGATCAATTTCTTTTTCACAAGGTCCTAGACACTGTCCCATATGATAGTAAAGACATAATTTATCTCCCATATGATTACATCTACGGAATGGAAACATCCCCTGCAGAAGCTTTAATGTATCCCTGGCAGCATTGGCATCAGGAAAAGGTCCAAAGTATCGTGCACGCTTATCTTTTTTAATATCACGTGCTACGGATAGCCTTGGATATGTTTCTCTTGTGAGTTTGATGTATGGATAAGAAGAGTCATCCATAAATTGAATGTTATATTTCGGACGATTCTTTTTGATCAGATTGATTTCCAGAACCAATGCTTCTTTTTCTGTCTTTGTGACAATAAAATCAAAATCATCAATATTTTCTACAAGCTTTGTTGTTTTAAAGTTATGTACACCAACAAAGTAGGAGTTCACGCGATTATGCAGGTCTTTGGCTTTACCTACATAAATGATTTCTCCATTCTTATCCTTCATCTGATAGCTTCCAGGACTATGTGGAAGCTGCGATAGTTTTGCTTTGATATATTCTCTATCCATAGATTTACTTCATTGTAACGATCGTTGCACCTGTACCACCTTCTTGTGGCATGCCCAATCGAAATTCTTTGACACCACTGTCACGTTTTAATCTTTCGTGAACAGCTTTACGGAGTCTACCAGTACCATCTCCATGAATGATACGGAAACTCTTTAATCCATTGAGAGAAGCCTGGTCCATGTAGCTGTCCAGTTTCTCCATGGCTTCATCTACATGCAAGCCAATCAGATTCACTTCTAAAGGCATTGTTGTAAATAAAGAACGCCCTGTATTGATACTGACATTGTCCTGTTTCTTCATCTTTGGAAGCACATGAATACTTGGACGAATCTGGTTTGGTTTCACACGTACTTCCCTGCCATTCATTAAAATTGTAATATCTTTCTTCTTGATAGAAATGATTTCACATACTTGTGAATTACCTTTGAGTTCAACCGCATCTCCAACATGGAATACGTATTGTTTTTCTTCTTCCTCTTCTTGTGGTGTATCATAGAAAGAATTCAATTCCTGGACTGCCTGCAATGCTTCATGATACTTGACTTGTTCCTGACGCTTGCGAATATCTTTTAAGATACGGTTTGCTTTATTCTGCACTGTAGCAACATAGGCATCTGCTTCTTTCTTTGCCTTTGTCTGCAGGTTTTCTTTCTGTTTTTCCAATGCATCTTTTTCTTTTGTTAACTGTTTCTTCAGCTTTTCAATCTCAGCAAGCTGCTTGTTTAACGCATCCTGCTTCAGTGTTGCTTCATTGAGTTCTTTTTCTAGCTGTTCAATCAGTTCGTCTTCTTTTGTTTTTGCCTGATTCTTCAAATATCTTGCATATTTTACAATCGATTTTGGTAGGCCATATCTCTCCGCAATTTCAAATGCATTGGATTGACCGCTCATTCCTTCAAGATAACGATACGTTGGAGACAATGTATTTGTATCAAACTGTACGGAAGCAATCATGATATCCGCATGTCTTTTTCCATATGCCTTCAAGCGGTCATAGTGTGTTGTTAAAACGGCCATCGTACCAAGATGACGTAATTCATTCATAATAGAAATGGCAAGTGCTTCTCCTTCTCTAGGATCTGTACCAGAACCAACTTCATCTAACAAGACAAGAGAATCTTTTGTTGCATACTGACATACTTCAGCCTGTTTCTTCATATGTGATGAAAAAGAAGACAAGGAAGATTCGACTGACTGTTCATCTCCAATATCAACGAATACACGATCAAAGAATGGAATCACGGCTTCTTTACAAGGAATAGGCATTCCACAATATGTCATAAGTGTAAATAAGCCAATGATTTTCATGGAAACTGTCTTGCCGCCTGTATTTGGACCTGTAATCAATAATATCTTCTTTTCTTTTGTTAAGTGATAGGAGTTGCTGACAACCTTCAAAGGATCAATGAGTGGATGACGTGCATCTGTAATAGAAATTTCTTTTTCTTTTGTTAAAGAAGCTGCCGTTGCATCACGATCTTTTCCCCAGGATGCTTTTGCAAAAATACAATCTAAAATTGCAACTGTTTCAATGTTTGCCTTTTCTTCTTCAGCAACGCTACTAACAGCTTTGGAACATTCTTTCAGTATTTTCGCAATTTCTTCCTGTTCTGAAGATACAAGTTCCTGTTTTCTGTTATTGATGGAAATGAGTGCTGGCGGTTCGATGTATGATGTATTTCCAGATTGGGAATCCCCATATACAAATCCACCAAATGTATTCTTGTCACTTGCCTTGACAAGTACAACACATCTGCCGTTACGGTTTGTGATAATGCCATCAACACATGTATCTTTGTGAGACTTTAAAAAGTGAGTTGCGACAGATGTTATTTCTGCATCAATATTTCTTAACTGCGCGCGAATTGTTTTTAATGCAGGTGTTGCATTATCTTTGATTTCACCGTATTCATTAAGACAATGATTCAACATTGTTTCTACTTTTGTATGTACGATCAGCGTTGAATAAAGATCATTGAGTGCTGGATGTGCAATATCGCCGCATGACTTTTCATATGACAAGATTGCCTTGATGCCTAAAATGACCTGATATTCTTTCAAGAGATCAAAGGAAGAAAGAATTCTGCCTTTTAAAGCATTGTCTAAGATTTCTCGAATGTCATGGAACCCCTGGATTGGCAGTGAACCATATTGAACAGTACAAGCCAGTGCTTCTTTGATTCTTTCGTTTTCCTGTTGAATCAAAAGTGATTCATATGTTGGTTTTGTATTTTGAATCAGCTTTTTCCCTAAAGAAAAACAGCTGTATTTTTCTACCTGCTGGAGGATTGTGTTTAACTCTAATGCATTTTCAATAGACATATCTTATTCTCCCTGTGAGAAGATTTTTTGAAACTCTTCTAATCTGTTTTTGTTCTGTTCCACTTCCTGCAGCATTTCAGAAAGCATATCTGCCTGCTGAAGTGGAAGTGAAAATGAAGTAAATACAAGTGTGCCTGCTTCCTTGATTGGTGAAAGTATCGTTTCATTTACAATCATAGAGCCATGATAAAATACGGGACTTTCCAGTACAACGCATATTACCAGACACCAGATACATGTCTGTATGAGACCTAGTATCATACCTGATACACTTGATACAAAGTGATAGCCAGGCATCGTCTGCAGTACTTTGAGCAAGAAATCTAGAAGTATGCATACAATACGGAATACTAGAAATAAAATTACAAAATAGAGCAGTCGATTTGCAAGTGTGTAGTACTGTGCTGTGAGCGTCTGTAAAAGTGGATCTAAATTTGTATTCCTGATCAAAGGCATAGAAGTACTTAAGTTTTCAGAAAACATCCATGCAAGATAAAAGGAAGCAACTGTTCCAGCAAGTGACAATAAAGAACGTAACAGTCCTTTGCGATATCCATTCCACATGCATACGAATGCAAGCAGGATTACAATGCCATTAACTGGCATGATCATTGATTCATTTAAATTTACCATATGTGCTATTTTACCATCATTGTATTCAATGGTACAATTGAATACATGCCAAACGTCATAACATTAAAGTTAACACACGCGCAAGAAGCGAAATTATACGAAGCATGGAGTGAAAATGCAAAAACACCACCTCAATATGCCAAATGGCAGCTGAAATGTGAGAATTGCGTCATTACCTGCTATACATCTGGAAAGACAGTCTTTCAGGGAAAGGAAGCAAATGTATATGCTTCTCCATTTATGGAAGAAGAATTGATGCAGCCTAAGCTTGCAGTGAAGGATACCCTTCCACAGGCTGGGTCAGATGAAGTTGGTACAGGAGATTATTTTGGACCTGTTGTTGTATGTGCCGCAATCGTAGATAAGAATACAGATGCCCTTCTGCATTCTTTAGGTGTTAGAGATTCTAAGCAGCTCAAAGATGAAGATATCTTAAAGATTGCACCTGAAATCATTGCGAAGGTTCCACATTCTTTACTCATCGTAGATAACAAGAAATATAATGCTGTACATGAAACAAACAACCTCAATGCGATCAAGGCAAAACTGCATAATCAGGCATACGTCCATCTAAATCGCAAATATGGCTTGCCACAGCTCAAAGTCATTGATCAGTTCACACCAGAAAGAAGCTATTACCGTTATATTCAAAATGAACCGATGGTCATTCGAAACATTCACTTTGAAACAAAAGCAGAAGATAAATATATTGCGGTTGGATGTGCATCTGTTATTGCACGCTATGCCTTCTTGAAGAAAATGGAAGAAATGGATGCAAAATGGAATATGCATTTTGCAAAAGGTGCTGGAAGCAATGTCGATGCATGTGCGAAACAGTTTGTGAAGCAATATGGTTTTGATGCATTAGAAAACGTTGCAAAACTACATTTTAAAAACACAGAGAAACTGAAGTAAGTTTTCTGTGCTTTTTTTTACACTTTCTTTTTAGTGTCATTGTTTAGTACACAAGATTTATCAAGATCACAATCATCATGACAAGAAACAACCCAATCCAGAATCCAAGATCGATACAAAAGGATTCTGCAGTGCCAAAATATGCCATCCATATGAGAAATATCTTTTTAATTCTTCACACATTTCTCCATATTGTTTCAAAAGTATTTTCATGTCTCTTATAGTAAAATATAAGTGGCAGAAATGCCATGAGTTACCAGAAACGGTAAGCGGTTGGCTCCCTCAAATGTTAGCTTTATAGAAAGGAAAACAAGAGAGGGTTCTTTTCTTAGATACTCTCTTTTGAGGGATTGCATATGACAATGGATTCACTGATTGGTGTAATATCGTTGATATTCTCAATCTTTAGTTTTTGTATCGCAGTTGATTCCTATCTGGAATCAAAAAATAAAAAGAAAAATGACCGCTAGACTCTTCCAAACTTTAGTGGTCATTTTCAACTAATCTTGGAGTTAACCGCTCATCGGTAACTCTTTTTTACATCTTTATATTAGCACAAATACAAAAAATGAAAAGATTACATACGAATCTTTTTACAAGTGCTTTTTACAAGTTTATTGAATTGGTAAATTGGTAAAGAAAAATGACCGCTAGTAGCTCCCAAACTTTAGTGGTCATTTTTAACTAAATGTGGAGTCAACCGCTCATCGGTAACTCTTCATTAATACAATAGCATAAAATTATTTTGCCATATGTTTTTTAATGATATTTGTGATTTCACTTGCGGCACGATCCACATCATCATTACATACGACATATTCATACTTGTCTTTTAATGCAAGCTCCCCTTTTGCCTTCGCAAGTCTAGATTCGATAACATCATTACTTTCTGTACCTCTGCCACGAATTCTCTTTTCTAATTCTTCCATGCTTGGTGGTACGATAAAGATTGTTAATGCATCTTTTGCTTTCGCCATGACTTGTTGTGCACCCTGTACTTCAATTTCAAGCAGAACATTCTTTCCTTCATTTCTTAAACGTTCCACTTCCTTTAAAGGTGTACCATAGCAGTTTCCAACAAATTCTGCATGTTCCAGCAATTCACCATTGTCGATGGCTTCCTGGAATCTTTCCTTTGTAACGTAGTAATAGTTTACGCCTTCTTCTTCACCTTCTCTTTTTGCACGTGTCGTCATAGAAACAGAGAATGCAAGTTTTAAAGATGGATCATTCACAAATTTCTTTAAAATTGTTCCTTTTCCTACACCACTTGGTCCACTCAATACAATCAACAAACCTTTATTTTCCATCATTCACCTCTTTTGTTTGCATACTAGATTACTCTTTTTCATTTGTTGCGTCAATGGTATGATAGTACTCATTAAAGGATGTAAAGAACAATGGCACTAGATGGTATTTTATTACACAAAATTATTCCGGAACTCGCTGGCAGTCTTCCGATGAGAATACAGAAAATTTATCAGGTTTCTACAACAGAAGTATTATTTCAGGTACATACAAACAATGGCAAAAAACAGCTGTTGATCAGTACGCATTCTGAATATAATCGTTTGTTATTTACAACAAGAAATTATCCGACTCCAAAAGAGCCAGGTAATTTTGTTATGCTTTTAAGAAAATATCTGGAAGGCGGTATCATTGAAGAAATTACACAGGCTGGTCTAGACCGCTGGTGTACGATGAAGATCCGTAGAAGAAACACATTAGGAGATGTTGAATATATTCCTTTGTATGTTGAACTGATGGGAAAATATGCAAATGTCATTCTCGTTGGTGCAGATGGAAAGATCATTGATGCATTAAAGAGAATTCCTCCATTTGAAAATCAAAAGCGTGTCATCCAGCCAAATGTGCTGTTTACACCTACCCCTCCACAAGATAAAAAAAATCCATTTACAGATCATACAATTGATCCAAATGTATCTTTAACAAAACAGTTTGCTGGCTTTTCACCTTTTCTTTCCAGGGAGATTGAATATCGCTTATCTATGAATGAAAGCTTTGCGGATATCATGCATGAAATTGAATGTTCAGATTCTTTGTATGTTGCCAATGTGAATGATGTTCCTGTATTCCATTGCATTCCTCTTACAAGTATTGGCGAATGCAGGAAATACCCATTGATGGAAGCTTTTGATATTCTTTACTTCCACAAGGAAGAAAAAGAAAGAATCAAATCCATTTCTGGAGATATCTATCACTTTGTAAAGAAAGAATTGAAACATCAGTCAACAAAGCTTCCTCGTCTATTGAAGAGCTATGATGAAGCAAAGGATTGTGAAAAATGGAAAATATATGGAGATCTGCTCTATACATACAATGTAAATGATACAAAAGGTTTGAAATACATCGACCTGGAAAACTATGAAGATGGTGCGATGATCAAAGTTCCACTGGATGAAAAACTGGATGGAAAAGCCAATGCACGCAAATGCTTTACAAAATATAACAAGCTGAAAAAAGGTCAGAAGTATCTGGAAGAACAGATTGCAATCTGTGAAAATGAAATATCCTATTTTGAAGGTTTACTGGAACAGCTGGATCTTGCTGATTTTGAAACTGCGCTAGAAATCAAAGAAGAACTTGTAAAGCAGAACTACATGACTGACAAGCAGAAAAAGCCAAAGAAAAAGAAAAAGGATGATGGTCCTCATCTTTCTTCCATTACGCTTTTGAATGGCATTACAGTTACTTATGGCAAAAATAATCTGCAGAACGATGCATTGACATGGAAACTTGCCAGAAAAAGTGAATACTGGTTCCATACAAAAGATTTCCATGGTTCTCATGTGCTTGTACATAGTGACAGGCTGGATGAAGAAACCATTCGTAATGCTGCAATGATTGCTGCATATTATTCTAAGGGAAGATATTCTTCCAGTGTTCCTGTTGTCTATTGTCAGGTCAAAGACCTCAAAAAAATTCCAGGTGCAAAACCTGGAATGGTACAACTCACATCTTATAAAACAATCTATATTGATCCAGATGAAGAGTATTTAAAATCGATTGGACTAGCGATCAGTTAATGACTGATCGTTTTTATTTACAATGGACATCAGCTTGCGTACCTCAAACATACGCAGCTTACGATACTGTCCTTGTCTTAGATTGCCTAGATCAAGGAATGCATATTGAATACGATTCAATCTTGTCACTTCACAATTGAAGAATTCCATCATTCTTCTTACCTGACGGTTTCTTCCTTCCTGAATTGTAATCTGTAGAACTGTTTTATTTTTCTTTTCACTTCTTTGCAGAACAAATACTTCTGCAGGCAGTGTCTTTCCATCTTCCAGCTCTATACCTTTTTCTAATAGAGCACACATGCCATCTGTCAATACACCCTTAACAGCGACTTCATATGTCTTACGGATATGATTTCTTGGATGCATTAAGCCATTGGCAAATTCACCATCATTTGTTAAAAGAAGCAATCCTGTTGTTTCATAATCCAATCGACCGACAGGAAAAATTCTTTCCTTGCAGTCAATGATATCTACAACGGTATCTCTTTCCTTATCATCAGAAACAGAACAAATCGTTCTTTTTGGCTTATTTAAAAGATAATATACTTTTTCTTCCTTGTTGATTTCATGACCATCGACTTCAATTCTATCCTGTGTAGATACTTTGACACCCATTTCTTTCACTGTCTGACCATTGACTTTCACACGACCCTGCTGAATCATTTCTTCTGCTTTTCTTCTAGAAGCAATGCCGCTTGCGGCAATGACTTTTTGTAATCTTTCCATGTACCCTCCTAATGGTGATTTCTTGTATTTCCCCAGAAGCCACTTCCCGCATGTGAATAGTCATTCATCAATACAACTGGAATTCTTCTGAATTTATCATTTTTTTCGCTTAATATCTGACACGCAGACAGTCTTTTGTTTCCATCAATACATTCATAGTATCCTTCACGTACATTGACCTGTACCGCAATCGCTACGCCTCTTTTTTCTATGGACTCTAGTAAATGTCCTGGATCTGTATATGTATAGTGAATATCTTTGATATCAACGATTGTATTAATCATGTATTTCCTTCTTTCTTACACCGATAACGATGCAGCCATGCAATATTGTATA
The DNA here is from genome assembly GCA_014610835.1 of Erysipelotrichaceae bacterium 7770_A6. GTDB lineage: Bacteria > Bacillota_I > Bacilli_A > Erysipelotrichales > Erysipelotrichaceae > Bulleidia. The sequence continues at coordinate 7,671 of QQXM01000001.1, read as the reverse complement.
CGTATGCAGAAAATTTGCAAAATTTTCTTGATGATTTCTTCTGCGATAGACGGCATTATAGAAATGTGCATCTGTTTCATTAACTTTATCAAACATCGCATAATGAGCGCCTCTTGCATGCGAGTACGCAAGGATTCCTGAAGAACATGATTGAAACGCATGCATTGCAGCAGAAAATCCTGGAAGAGAAACAAAAATATCCAAACCTTTCTGTTTGAGATAGACAACAAGCCATAACATTTCCTGACCAGACACTTTTCCTAGTAAATTATGCTTTTCTAAGTCGTGTATGACTTCATGCATTGGCGTATATTTTCTGTTTAGCTTTAACAGGTTATATGCTGCAATCCATCCACACCCTTTTCTTTGCGTATCAAACCATCCAAAAGGAATGGATTGCATACTGCCCTGATCAATAATATATCCTTCTTCATCAAATACATGATCATCCAGTATATACCGATATGGCTCTATGACATGCTGGAAGGATTTTCCCTTTGCATAATACCCAGCAGCATTCATTAATTTACATAAAGAAGCTTCACACGCTACAACAATCTTTTCTGGATGAAATTTCTTGATACACCATTCAGTCATAAAACAAAGATCATGAAATGTGTCTTCGCTGTTTCCAGACGATTCAATTTCAATCGATACAATATCATGGTCATATGTATACGACAAAATAAAAGCATCCTCAGGTGTATGCATGAGTTTCATACGATGCATATGATCCGCATCACTTTTTAACAACACAATCTTTACCATGGTGCCTTCCTGTACTGCATTGCCTGTTTCAATACTTCAGCATCATTGTCATATGTAATACAGCCCAATGCTTCGATTGGCTTCATCCAGTACATATGACTCAATTCATCCTTTTCCATATGTTCTTTGCCGCCACTCACATACGCAATAAAATAAGTATTTTCTTTTTCATTGCCATTGGAAAGCATATAATGAGTCTTCTGTGAAAACTTTGTATCCAGTTTTACTACAAGTCCTGTTTCTTCCTTGATTTCTCTAAGAGCAGTTTCTGCTTCTGTTTCACTTGATTCGATATGCCCTTTGACAAAACAATAGTGGCCGGCAAGCTGACGAATGATCAGTACTTTGGCATCTTTCTTACGGCTTTCAAAAATGACAGCACCACATGATTTTTCGATATTCGTTTTTGACATACGCATATTATAGCACAACCAAAAAAAGACTCGTACATGCGTACGGGTCTTAGTCAATTGCACGAATACGAATCTTCCAGTTTGTACCAGTGCCTACGTTATAGGCACGTGCGAAGGAACCCTGGTTGATTGCGATACCAACACGATATACAGAGTTGATATACAGCAAAGGTGAACCAACAGGAACTTCCGCAAAGGAATGCTGGTAAACAACCTGGTTCTGGTATACAAGCATATTTTCATGGAAAATAGATACTTCATAACGCTTGCCAAATTCAGGATTCAGCTGATAGAAATCATCTCTAGAAATAGATGTCCATAAAGAACCAAAGCGTACATCAAGAATGTCGACACATCCCTTCACACTCTTTTCTTCAGCGTTATATTCTGTTTCAACAACATCCAGCTCAACAATATCAGATAATGGAAGTTCTTTTCCAACTTCTTCATATGTGATGACTCCAGCTGCTAGTCTTGCACCAGTATATGCATAAACATCACGGCCATGGAATGTATAAGATAATTCTGTATTCTTTCTACGGTTGATGCTTTCTTCGATTTCTCTGAGTGCAACGATACCTAAGTACTTGTTTAAGTGTGTTAATGTACCGTTATCTGGTGTAACGATATAGTGACCTGTCTTTGTTTTCGCAACAACTGATTTACGATTTGTACCTACACCTGGGTCTACAACAGATACAAATACTGTACCCTCAGGCCAGTAGTTGACTGTCTGGAATAAACGATAGCTGCCTTCAAAGATGTTATATGGTGTGATGTCATGTGTTAAATGATGAAGCTTTAATTCAGGATCTACCTGTAAGGCAACACCTTCCATTGCGCTGACAGCACCATCAACAAGACCGAAATCTGACTGAAATACTAATGTCTTATTCATATGTCTGTCTCACTTTGAAAATACAACTTTATAGTCAGCGCCATGATCTACATGGTAATTATTTTTGAAGCTGTTCTGATTCATAGCGAAAGAGATTTTGTTGACTTCATTATTGTAAAGAAGTGCCTTGCCCTTTTCACTGTCACCGAAAGACTTGTAGTAAGTGATGTCTTCATCAAATAGAACTTCACCGTTCTTTGAAATACATGCATGGATTGTATCGCCATGATGAATATCGAGCTTTTCGAAGTAATCCATATGGATGTTTGTCCATAGGTTGCCAAAGTTAGGGTCATCAATTTCCATGAAGCCTGTGACTGTATTGCCTTCTACAACTGGTTCAGGAAGATCAAACATCTGGATATCTTCTACTGGATAGCTTGGTCCTACCTGTTCATATGTAATGACACCAGAAGCAAGTCTAGCTGCTGTATAGCCAAATACGTCTCTGCCGCCGAAGATAGCAACACGGTCATTGTCCTTGCCCTTTAAACGGTTAATGGATTCATCGATTTCTCTGACTTCTTCAATGCCGCTTGTAAGTGCAATATGTGTTAATGCACCATTATCTGGAGTGACTACATAATAGCCATCTTTTGATTTTGCAACACATGCTTTTCTAGATGTACCGACACCTGGATCTACAACAGATACAAAGATTGTTCCCTTTGGCCAGAAACGCATATACTGCATTAATCTGTAGGATGCAGAATATGTATCGTACTGTGGAATCTGATGTGTCGCATCAATAATTTCAAGAGTACGGTCTACAGATTTTACAACACCATACATAGATGCAACGGCACCTTCTGCATATGTAAAGTCTGTCTGGAATACAAGCATTGGTTTAGAATAATCAATCATTTAAATAACCTTCTTTCTATTAAAATGGATAGTAAAACATTGTTTTTGTGACATAGAAACGCATCACCATGCTTAATACAAGCACTGCTAAGCTTAATAGGCATACGCAGTAGTCACTTGCCTGTAATTTACGATAAGAATACCAGCTTCTTTTCTTCAGCTTGCCATAGCCTCTTAAGCTCATTGCATTAGAGATGACTTCAACACGGTCTAATGTAGAGAAAATAAGTGGAATGACCATTTTGACTGTCATGACAAATCTCTTGGAGAATTTTTCTTTTTTACTCAATTCAATACCACGTGCCTGCTGGGCTAAAGAGATATTTGTATAGTCACGAATAATATCTGGGAAGTAACGGAGTGTCAAGGAAAGTGTTGTACATACTTTGTATGGAACACCAATATGGTTTAAAGAGGATGCAAATTCACTTGGGTTTGTTGTAAAGATAAAGATCAAACCAAGAGGAATCATAGAAAAGTATTTTAATGTTTTGACTGCCAGATAGAACATTGTTTCTTTTGTGACAATGAAGTAGGAATTGAACTGAAATAGAATCGTTCGTGTTCCGTAGACTTCTGTTCCAAAATCTGGTTCTAGTACATATGTGAGTACAATATTCATGACTAAGAAGAATAGTACATAAAGCAGTACGATCTTGATTTGCTTCAATTGTATTTTTGCAACTTTAAAAGCAATCATAGAAATGACAAGTGTCAATAACATAATGCGGTAGTCATATGTCAACATGACCGCAAAGGATAGAAACAGGAAACTGATCAGTTTTGTCAAACCAGATAAACGATGAATGAATGTATCTAGCTGTGAATAGGAAAACATTTTAATTTTCATATCTGATGTCCCCTTTCATGTTGGATAAATGTATCAATAAATGCGATACGATCTTCAATGCCTGCTTTTGCAGCAAGTGTTGATAAACTTGTCTTTTTAAGATTTGCACGTTCAATGAGTGCTTCATTGCCAAGGACTTCACTAGGCGTAGCATCAGCAATCTTCTTACCGCCTGTTAATACAACACTTCTCGTTGTATATTCCAGCATCAAGTGCATATCATGTGTGATCATAACAATTGCGATACCCATTTCATTCAGGCTCTTCAAGAATTCCATGATTTCTGAATATCTGCGATAGTCTTGTCCAGCAGTTGGTTCATCAAGAATGATCATCTTTGGTTCTAATGCAAGAATAGAAGCAATTGTCACACGCTTTTTCTGACCATAGCTGAGTGCAGATATTGGCCAGTTTCTAAATGGATACAGACCACAGATCTTTAATGTATTTTCAACTTTTTCTTTGATTTTATCTTCACTGATGCCACGGTTTCTAAGACCCATTGCAACTTCATCAAAAATCATTGTATTACAGATCATCTGGTTTGGATTCTGTAATACAAATCCAATACGATCTGCTCTTTCTTTGACAGACAGATCATTCATATCTGTATTTTCAAATGTCAATGTACCAGCATCTGCTTTTTCAAAGGCACAGATGCATTTACAAAGTGTAGATTTACCAGCACCGTTCTTGCCAACAACAGAAATCATTTCACCCTGGTGAACATCTAGAGAGACATGATCCAGGATTGGCTTAACACCATCATATGAAAAGCATAGATCTTTGATGGTCAGTAATGGCGCAGATTCTATTTTCTTTACATCTGTTTTATTTGTGTTGTACCAGTGAACGAGTTTTTCTTTTTGATCCTGTAAATCATAATCAGTATCATCTGCAAGATTTTTTACTTTACCAAGATCAACATCAGCATACTTCATTGCCTGCACATACAATGGCAGACGAATTCCATTATCTTCCAGCAGTGTTGTCGCAAATAATTCTTCTGGCTTGCAGTCAGCAAGAATTTCACCATTGTTAACAAGCACAATACGATCCACAGGACGATGCAATACATCTTCTAATCGATGTTCGATAATAATAATTGTTTTCTTCTGTGTCTTATTGATTTCATCAATCAATTCAATCACAAGCTTTCCGGTTGCAGGATCTAGATTGGCAAGCGGTTCATCAAACAATAAGATTGGTGCTTCATCAACCATAACACCAGCCATACAGACATCCTGCTTCTGCCCTCCTGATAGTTCAAGTGGTGACTGTTCGAGAAACTCACCCATACCAACAAGATTTGCCACCTTTTTAACGATTTCATGCATCTTGTCTGTTTCAACGGCATTGTTTTCTAAAGAGAAAGCAATATCTTCACCGACATTGAGTCCAACAAATTGAGAGTCTGCATCCTGCATGACTGTACCAACAAGCTTGCTGGAGGAAAAGATATCGAGCTTTTCACTGTCATTTTCTTCAATGAACAGCTTGCCTTCTTTTTTTCCAGGATAGGCAAATGGAATCAATCCATTAATGCAATGACCAAGTGTAGATTTCCCACTGCCGCTTGGACCAACGATCAATACCTTTTCACCTTCTTTGATTTCAAGATTGATATGATGCAGTGTTGGCTTTTTTTGTGATTTGTATTGAAAAGAAAAATCTTTAAATTCAATCATTGTTTTCATTTAAAAAGTCCTCAAAAATATAAAAAACCTGCTGATTAATAGCAGGTTCTTGTTCGTATTATTCTTGATCCAAAGAACCAGTCTTAGTACGTGTTTTAGAATATGCTGCAGTTAACAGCAGGCATACAACGATAGAAGAAATTCCATCCGCAGCGAAGCTCATTAAACCCTGCAGGAATACTTTCTTTACAGGTTCAGCATAGATAACAATATCTAAGCATGGAGCTACAAGCACCCATGCAATGGCATTTCCAATCACGTTGATGACGATAATTGCCAAGATAGTCTTTTTGTTGAATTCACCTTCATCAAGCTTTGTGTAGTAATATGCAAAACCAGCAACAAGTCCGGATACTGCAGATGCTACAACCCAGCTCCACCATGGTGAACCGTAGAAGATAAAGTCGTTGAGTGTATGACCAATTGCAGCAATCAAGCATGAAGCAACTGGACCAAACAAGCATCCAAAGAATGCAGAGACACCATAAGCCAACTGGAAGTTTGTTTCTGGAATTGGACTAGGAATCTTTACGTAAGCGAATAGGACAAAGAATAGAGCAGCGCCTTAATGCTGTAGCTACCATTGTCTTTGTTGAAAATAAACTTTTCTTTTCCATATTTAATCCCCTTCTTAATGTCAATAAGTATAGTACATAAAACGCTTTCTAGCTACCAAAGTTTTTCAAAAATATCGTGAAAGCCATTACATTTTTGATGAATTCATCAAAAGAATAAAATGTTTTAGAAAAATCACAAAAAAATCATACGCAATGAGCAAGATTTTAAAATTCAGTTAGATTTATACATTCTATTTCTGATTATCATTTCAGCAACACTAACTGCAGCAACCACACCAATTGCATAGAATGTAACGATTGCTGTATCACTCGTATCAGATGATTTGCTTGCCAGTTTGTCTTCTTCTATTTCAAACATAAAACTCTCTTTTACAATGGCACTGTTGTAGATACCTTCCTAATACTAATCTATTTTTTCTGTGCGGTTTATTGCTGCTACAGACGGAATTTTACTAGTTTTCATAAACTCTGCAAAAACCTCTTCTTTCGCCATATAATCGTGAAAAGAAAACAACCGCATCTTGAATTCTTTGCACCTTCCTGACAAAAGCATTGCAAGTTCACTTGATAGCACATATACATTGGAACCTGTGATATAAACATTAACATAGTTTCTGTTATAAAGGCTTTCAAACATTTTCAAATAATGGAAGTTTATGAACTTTATCCAAAAAGATATATGTCATCTTATCTGTACACAAACGTTCTTTAAGATAATTGTTCAGTTTCATACAATCTTTTAATAGTTCAAAATCCAGATTTTCAAAATTAATAGAAATAATTTGTTATGGCATGACGATATTTGCTAAGAATCTCTGCTGATACTGCTTCAAAAGCACAGATTTTTCAAAGCGCAGGATTCCGCTCACAACTTTGATCTGTTGCTCATCTTTCCATGTTCAAAACTGGTCAAAATATTCTTTGTAATCAACCATATCTTCAGTTATCCTTTTTTCCCGCGATAGCATCATATAACTAGAGAAGCAAATTAGTTTCCCATTTCGGAAAGTTTTATGTCGATTAACATAATATATTCCGACTTTGGTAATATATCATTCCACGAGTCACAGCATATTTTTGATGCGTGTAACTTTTGGGTGTAGTTGTGTGTTAGAATTAGCTTCCTTTCAAGATTTTCTGAAGTCATTCTGTAAAAACTTCATCACTGTAAGAGTTGAAAGAAAAATTCATTCACATTTACTTGATCAAAGAAAAAATACCTACACTTTATTTGTGTAAGTATTTTTCATAGTTATAATGTTTTACTTTGTATTATGAATACGATTTTTAAATACGAATCCAGCAACAGCAACTGCAGCAATCACACCAACAATATAAATTACTGGATTTGACTGATCGCTTGTATCTGCAGACTTGTTATTTTTGCTTTCAGCCTTCTTCAAATCTGTCCACTGTGCATAGACTGTCATATCCTTTTCAGCAATCAATGAAGTAATCTTTGTGCCGTTCTTAGCCTCTGTAAACCAGCCTTCAAATTTAAATCCATCACATGTTGGATCAGATGGGAATGCAACTTCACTGCCTTCTTCTGCTTTAACAGTAGTTACGTTACCTTTTTGATCATTAAATGTGATTGTAAAGA
>QQXM01000014.1 GCA_014610835.1 Erysipelotrichaceae bacterium 7770_A6 | reverse complement strand
TTTTCTGAAAAAATTTTTATTTTGTGGATAACTGCTATTGACAGCTTTTATATTTATTCATTTATCGGTGAATAGTAACACTGGAAATTAATAATTTTTAAAATACTGCTTGCGTATTTTATGAATCGTGATAAACTATTGTTGTTGCCTTAATAGCTCAGTCGGTAGAGCACCTGGCTGTTAACCAGGGTGTCACAGGTTCGAGTCCTGTTTAAGGCGCTCTTTTTTTTACTTTTTTTTGAAAAAATGTATTTGCATTTTATTGAATCTATGATATTATATTGTCCGTGCCTTAATAGCTCAGTCGGTAGAGCACCTGGCTGTTAACCAGGGTGTCACAGGTTCGAGTCCTGTTTAAGGCGCCATATCAAGAAGGATCTGGGAAGAAATTCCTAGGTCTTTTTTTGTATTTGCAAACAAAATAAGATATGGATTGTTCCATATCTTATTGAAGAGAATATGTATATTGTTTAAAGTTTGCCAGTTGCGTCATACATTGCCCATTGTGCAATGTTAACTGCATGGTCACCAATCTTTTCAAAGTATTTCGCTACCATTAATAGGTTTAAGGCATATTCTACATTGGCGTCTTTGGAAAACTTATCAATGAGTGTCTGTTTTGCATTATTGAACGCAGTATCTACGATATCATCTGTATCAATGACACTTTGTGCAAGCGCTGCATCTTTTGTGTTCAATGCTTTGATAGAGTCATATACCATACTTCTAGCAGCATTTGCCATTTCTTTCATATCTAGAATATCTACAGCTGTAGATACATGTTCAACTGCAACGATTTCAGCAATATCAGCCGCAACATCACCGATTCTTTCTAGATCATAGACGGCTTTTAAAGAGGCTGAGATTTTTCTGAGATCACTTGCCACTGGCTGTTGCTGCATAAGAAGCTTCAAGCAGATGTTTTCAATTTCTCTTTCATCTCTACGAATCGTTCTTGTTCTAGAGATGACAGCTGCAGCTAGTTTTTCATTTCCTGTATTTAATGCATCAATTGTATCTGTAATAGAAGATAAGCATTTATCTCCCATTTGTGTCATGGATTCCTGTAACTGTTCTAATTGCGTATCAAAACGATTTCTCATATGTATCAACCAAACCTTCCTGTAATATAGTTTTCTGTTCTCTTATCCTTAGGTACGGAGAATATTTGATCTGTCTGTCCGTATTCTACTAAATCACCGAGTAAGAAGAATGCATTTTTATCAGAGATTCTAACTGCCTGCTGCATGTTATGGGTAACAATGACAACGGTATATTTCTTTTTGAGTTTTAATATGAGTTCTTCAATTTTTGATGTGGAAATAGGATCAAGTGCACTTGTTGGTTCATCCATCAAGATCACTTCTGGCTGACAAGCTAAAGCTCTAGCGATACATAGACGCTGTTGCTGACCACCTGACATGCCAAGGGCGCTGGATTTGAGACGATCTTTGCATTCATCCCAGATTGCGGCATTCTTTAAAGAAGTTTCAACAATTTCATCTAACTGTGCTTTGTTTTTGATGCCGTGTGTTCTAGGACCATAGGCAATATTGTCATAAATACTCATTGGGAATGGGTTTGGTTTCTGGAATACCATGCCTACCTTCTTTCTTAAAAGGTTTACATCGACATTCTTTCCATAGATATCTGTACCATCTAGTAGAACGTTTCCTTCAATCCTGCATCCTTGTACAAGATCATTCATACGGTTTAAACATCTTAACAGTGTGGATTTACCACAGCCAGATGGACCGATGAAAGCAGTAATTTCATTTGGTTCAATTTCAATATTGATATTTTTTAAAGCTTTGAAATCTCCGTAATAGAGATCTAAGTCTTTGACACTGATTTTGCTCATGTTGTTCCTTTCTATGCTTGTGTGATCTTCTTTGCGATAAATGCGGATAGTGCATTGATACCAACAACTAGTACAAGCAATACGCCAGCAGTTGCGTAAGCTTGATCCATATAGAGACCTTCACTTGCTAATAAATACATATGAATTGCTAATGTTCTGCCTGGTCTGAATAATCCTTCTGCGGCTTTTGCAACTGCTCCTGACGTATAGATCAAAGCAGCTGTTTCTCCAACGATTCTGCCAATGGCGAGGATAATACCTGCCAGGATGCCTGGCATTGCAGCAGGCAGTACGATTTTGAATACTGTTCTTAGTTTTCCTGCACCTAAGCCGAAGGAACCTTCACGATAGAGGTCTGGTACAGATTTTAATGCTTCTTCAGTCGTTCTCATGATGAGAGGGAGGATCATGATTGCTAGAGTGAATGCACCTGAGATAATGGAAAATCCCCAGCCTAATCGATTGACGAAGAATAACATGCCAAACAAGCCATAAATGATGGATGGAATACCTTGAAGTGTTTCTGTTGTCATTCTTACGATTTCTACAAGCTTGTTTCCTCTTTTGGCATATTCAACAAGGAAAATTGCTGAGAAGATACCGATAGGAACAGCGAGTAATAGAGATAACAATGTCATCACAACTGTATTGATCAATGCTGGAATGACAGATGCGTTATCGGATGTGTATTTGAGTGCAAATAAATCTAGATTGATATGTGGAATACCATTGATCAGGATATACGCAATCAGAAAAATCAATACTAGAAATGTGAGACAGGCACAGAAGTAGATCAAGAATTTCAAGAATGCACTGCCCGGGTATTTTTGCTTTTCTAATGAATTATGCATGTTCTACTCCTTTCTTCTTGATAGCAGCAACGAATGCGTTGATGAGCAGTATGAATACGAATAGAACAACACCTGTAGCAATCAATGCTTCTCGATGTAATCCTGTAGCATATCCCATTTCCATAACAATATTGGCTGTCATTGTTCTGACGCCCTTGAAGATAGAAGACGGCATTTTTGTCTGGTTGCCCGCAATCATAACGACTGCCATTGTTTCACCGATTGCTCTGCCTACACCTAGTACGATTCCGGCAAGTACACCTGAAGCAGCTGCTGGAAGCATAACTTTGAAAATCGTTCTTTCTTTTGTTGCTCCTTGTGCTAATGAACCTTCATAGTAGCTATGTGGAACTGCTCTTAAAGCAGATTCGGATACCCCAATAATGGATGGGAGAATCATAATGCCTAAGATGATGGAAGCTGTTAAGATACAGTTTCCTTTTCCGTGAATATGCAGTGCTAGTTCCATGTTTCTAATCGCAGGAACAATGACGATGAGGCCAAAGAATCCATAGACAACAGAAGGAATACCAGCTAGTAATTCTGTTGCGGCTTTGAGTGGCTTATAGATCTTCTTTGGACAATAGTAAGTTAAGAAGACACTTGTCATGATGCCGACTGGAACGCCAATCAAGATTGCACCAGCGGTAACATAGAGACTTCCAACAATCATTGGCAGTATGCCATAGATATCATTGCCTGGTCTCCATAATGTTCCAAACAGGAATTTGAATAAACCAATTGCTTTAAATGTTGGGATACCACTGCTGAATAGAAAGATACAGATCAATGCAACTGCAGCAATAGAGAAGCATGCCGCAACAGCGAATACATATTTCATGAAGGATTCGAAAAATTTACTTTTTTTCATAAGACACCTTTCTTTTGAAAAAAGCTTTCTTCAAGTGAAGAAAGCTTACGAATGAATCAATTACTTTACTTCATCCCAGGTTGTTGTATCGCCTGTATAGATGGACTTGATAGCTTCAGAGCTGAGTTCATCTGTTGGGTTTTCCTTGTTGACGATAACAGCGATACCATCTGTAGCGATAACAGTATTCTTTAGACCGGAGTCAAGTTCTTCCTGCTTGAGTTCACGGCTTGCCATACCAATGTCATAGCTTCCTTCTGCACAGCTTGTCATACCTGTTGTGGAATCAGATGTCTGTAAGTCAATAGAAGCATTTGGGTTTACCTTGTTGTAAGCTTCAATGAGTTTTTCCATTAATGGAGATACAGAAGAAGAACCACCAACAACGATATTTCCAGAAGGTTGTGTTCCTTCAAATGCCTTTGTATCATCTAATGCGATATAACCGTTATCTGTAACGATTTCTTGTCCTTCTGCACTTAAGATATATGCCATGAAGTCTTTTACAACTTCGTTGGATGGTTCACCCTTTGTTGCAATATTGAATGGACGGGATAGCTTGTACTGTCCAGCCTTGATTGCATCTGCTGTTGCTTCAGCACCGTCAACCTTGACTGCCTTTACCTTGTCATTTAATGTGCCAAGAGATACATATCCGATTGCATATGGGTCTGTTTCTACTGTTGTTAATACTACGGATGTGCTGTTTACTACCTGTGCATCATCTGTTGTCATATCAACTTTTTGATCACCCTGCTTTTCTTCTACACCTGTGAGTTCAATGAATGCGCCTCTTGTTCCTGAACCACTTTCTCTTGAAATGACTGTGATATCATTTGATGAATCAAAATCTGAACCTGATGCATCAGATGCGCCTGTGGAAGCTGCAGGTGTGGATGAACATCCAGCGAGCATTGCCATGGCAATGAAACTTCCTAATATAGATTTTTTACTTAACATACCAATTTCTTTCCTCCTGCGGTACGTGAATAGAATAGTTTTGAAATGTTAAACACGTATTCTTAGAAATGCAAAATGTATGTAAAATAATTAAGGGAAAGTAAAATGAATGAGGAATAAGTTTATGAATCGTTATTTAGAAGTGTTGAATCAATCTTTTGATAAAGTTGTTATAGCGTTGAATGATAAAGAAGGAAGAGCAGAAGTACATGTTGTGGATCTTGTGAAGCAGGATGAAAATAAGTTGTGCTTTGATGTGGAAGAGGGCAGTACATTGTTTGATGCCTTGCATGAACATGGATATGTTTCTTTGATTGGTGTGAATGATCATGTGTCTATCAAAGTGAATGGATTTGTTTTGTGCGTTGGGGAATCAGATACACATGGAAAGATGCTTTTCTGTATTGAGAAGGGAAAAGGTGAATTTAGAGATGAAATGAATCATGTGAATGAAGATTTCATCATTGAGGAAGAAATTGTTCCTGCTGGCGGATATTATGTGAATGATGCATGTATTCTTTGTGGTACGTGTTATGCGGTTTGTCCAAAGCAGTGTATTGATACAGCAAAGGATCCGGTTGTGATTAATCAGAGTGAATGTATCCAGTGTGGGGAATGTGTGAAAGTATGTCCCGTACAGGCAATAGAAAAGAAGTGAGTTATTGGAGTAACTCACTTCTTTCAAGAGTTAATGTTTTTTCGTGGTACTGGTTTAAATCTGCATAAATTTTGAGCTGCAAAGATGGATTGTTTTTTTCTTTTGCAAAATCTAAGAGAAAATGAAGAATGACAGGGATATTATCGTATTCAGAGTGGCTTAATTTGGAAGAATAATATTGTTTGCATTCATGGATGAAATTGCTTGCATCATCAGCAATGCGATATTGGATTGCCAAAAGAAAGTGCGTGTTTTGTTCTGTAGAATATTTGATAGAAGTATTTATTGAAGCTATACATTCAGAGAAACGATTTAAATGATACAGGCAAAATGGTAAAAACCACTGTGTATCTTCTGGAAGTTTATCAAGCACTGGTTCAATGGTTTGGATACATTCTTCATATTTTTCGGAAAGAATATAACTAAAGCTTAATGATTGAATTGTTGAAAATGTGTTGGAACTGAGTGTGTTGTTGCCGAGTTCTAAAATTGATTTTAGTTTCTTTTGTGCTTCTTCTTGTTCGCCTGATAAAATCAAACAGTTACTTTCAAATAGATCAATGTCAGATAGTCTTTTGTAATTGCTTTTCTCTCTCAGAATACTTTTCACTTTTTGACATGCCAGCAATGCTAAAGCAGGTTGATTCATTTCCCCCAAAATAGCAATTTCTTGAAATGCATTCATTGCGAAAACAATTGAATTACTAGAGCAATAAGAATATGAAAGACTTAAACATTCATGAGCAACTTTTGCTTTTGAAATATCTCGTTTATAGAATAGAGCTAATAAACTGTAATAAACAGATTTCTCATAATCAGAAAGTGCATGACAATAATGATCAAGTAATAATTTGCATTCTGTTAATGCGTTTATATCGTTTGAAACACGAATATGATAAAAAAGTTTGAGAATTGTGTAAGTCAGGAAAGCATAGGAGCTTTCTTTTTTTGATGAAACTGCTTCGCTGAGAATGTTGATTTCTTCTGCGCGTTGTTTTTGAAAGAGGAAAGTATAGGCAGAAGTTAACATTTTTTCTGCATCTTCTCTTAAAGAAATAGATTCATCAAAATTACATGAATAGAAACTGTTGAGCTGATTGATGATTCCCTCAGGGAAATGTCGATTCCCATGTTCGAGGTCAGACAAAAAGCCCTTGTTAAGATGAAGTGCTTTTGAAGCTTCAATTAAAGATAAATCTTTTGAAAGTCGCTGTTGCTTGAAATATGCTCCGGCAATGGAACGTAATAATTGATCATTATTGGAAGATGAATATGTGATAGAAAATGGCATGTTTATTACTCCTGTTAATAAGTATAAACCGTCAGGAAATGAATGAGATGTAAATTTCAGTGGTTAGTAAACATAAATGAAAAAAATTCTGGATTAACAGTGATAGAATGCATGGTGAATCTTTCTGATGAAACATGTAAAGAAAGACTAAATCGATATGAAAAATTGATGTGTCAATGCGTATTTGGTGAAAGTGAGAATTGAACTTTAAAGTTGATGGATCTATATTATTGTGAAAGAAGACGTTTTTATGAAAAGTGTACTTGCGAAATATCCCAAATTGAAGATTTATTATGTCATGGTTGGAGGATTATCTATGATTTGCAGTGTGCTGCTTTTATATGCTACAAACGCAATGAGTACTTTAACTGCACATATAACAACAAATGGTCTCATCAATATATCTATTTATATTTATAAAGTTCTTCTCCTGTTTATATGTTTTCATTTTGTGGATCATGTTCTTTTTCGAAAAATGAAAACTATGGTTCAGGAATATTTGCACCAGCAAGTATATTGTCAGTTAAGTGATGGATTGAATCGGCAAAAATTAAATGATTTTAATGAATCTGGTGATTTATATGCTTTGATACAAAGCGATGCGGAAGATAGCATTTCTTTTTTGTCGGATACTTTTATTGATATTATTTATCAATTGATTCGTTTGGCGATGGTTCTTGTGTATATTTTTGTAATAAATATTCAATTGTCTTGTTTTTACGTTTTATCAACAATTATATCAATTCTTGTTCAAAAGAAATTCTCTGCAAGTGTTTCTAAAGCAAATGAAGATACAAAGCAAAAAGAAATTGCAATGAATACGATTTTGCAGAACATAGTGAAAAATAGACTGGTCATAAAGATGAATGATGCGGATGCATTTGCAAAAGAACTATATGAAGATAAAGTGAATGCATATACAGGTGCATATATGAATGTTGAAAGTAAAGCATTGCCATTTCGAATGATTGGAATTTTCTTTGGATTATTTCCAATTTTGAGTTTATGTGTTGCAGGAGTATACATGGTTCCAAAAGGTCTTGTATCTTTGAGCACTTTTTTATCGATTGAATATATTTGTAATTGTGTTGTATATGATCAGTTACATTTCTCTGATTTCATTACAGAGAGTGCAAAAGCATTTGTCAGTGTAAAGAGAATTGCTGGTTTTGGTGACACCGTAGAGAATGATTGTGAACATACAAATCAAACAGGAGATATTACGCTGGAACATGTTTCTTACCAATATCCAAATGTTAATAAAAAGGCTTTGGATGATATATCTCTTCATGTTCCTTATGGAAGTAAAGTGGCAATTGTTGGCAAAAGTGGCTCTGGGAAATCAACATTACTGAAAATAATTGCTGCATTTATTAAGCAAAATCAAGGTGTATGTGATATTCCTGAAGTGTCGTTTGTTGAACAATTTCCATATCTATTTACTGATAGTGTTAAAAATAACATCACATGCTGGAAAAGCTTTAAAGAAGATGAATATCAACACGTTTTACAGATTTGCAAGATAAACGAATTTCTTAATGATGATCAAATGATTCTTGAAAAGAATGCTTCGAATTTAAGTGGCGGACAGAAGCAAAGAATTGCCATAGCTAGAGCGTTGATGAACCATAAAAATGTATCGTTGTTTGATGAATCTTTTTCTGGAATTGATACAAAAAATGCTTTAGAAATACTGAAAAATATAATTGAAGAATATAAGGATCAAACCATGATTTTTTCAATACATCAATTAGAACTGTTGGAAATGATGGATCGGATTGTTGTGATGGAAAATGGATCAATTGTTTTTGATGGAACGTATAGAGAATACGAGGCAAACTATGGAAAAGAGTAATTGGAAGGTGTTTGTTAGAACGCAATCATATTTAAAGCCGTATGTGGTACCTTATGTTTTCTTTGTGTTTGTATCTGGCTTGGGACAGTTCTTAACATTTTCATCTGTTGGTGTGTTTTTGAAAGAAATAGTATTGATGGTTTCTTCAAGTACTTCAGATTTTACGATTCAAAAAGGAATTTTGTATTTGTTTGCAACTTTTTGTTTTACATGTTTCATGGGATTTGGCATTTTTAATATAAAAAAGATAGAACAGAAAATTAGAGTAACTCTAAGAAAAGAAATGCTAAATGGCTATATACACAGCGATGAAAAAGAAGTGGAAAAAATATCTGACACTGAAGTGATGAATAGAATGTCGATGGATCTGACAAAAATGGTGGATCTTGTTGGATGGATCATGGCAGGCAGCATTTATATGCCTGTAATATCAGGATTTCTTTCTGTGATTTATTTGTGCCATGTTGATTTTTGGATTGCTTTTCTTTGTGTATTTATTAGTGTAATTGAGTATTATCTGCTTAGATTGTTTTCGAAAAAAAGAATGCAGGCAATGCAAGGAATTACACTGTCTAAGAATGAAATTGTCAATTTTTTGAATGAAGAAATTGATGGTGCAAAAGAAGTGAGAACATATGGATTATTGACAGAGTTTCAAGAATTGCTTGAGAAAAAAATAGTGAGATTGAATCAATTTGTTCGTCATTATAATGCAATGAATGCTACGAGATTGTTTGTTTCAATGTTTTATATTGAATGTATTGAAGAAGTTGTGCTGTTGATGGCTGGTGCATATCTTAGTTCAATTGGAGCCATTGTTTTTGCAAATATTATGATTGCGATTCAGTTATCTGATCAAATTAATCAAATGATTGTTGCATCTTCTGTTTTGAAAATGTTTGTTGATGAATATGCGGTTTATGAAAAGAGAGTGTTTGAAATTATTGATCTAAAGCCACAAATTGAAACAAGGAAAATTGATGAAGATTCTGTTCTGAGAATGGAACAAGTTTGCTTTTCTTATGATAAAAAAGAAGTTTTGCATGATATCTCTTTTGCAATTCAAAAAAATCAGAAAATTGGAATTGTTGGAGAAAGTGGCAGTGGAAAATCAACGATTATGAAATTGCTTCTTGGATTGTACAAGCCTGCTTCTGGAACAGTGAAAAAAATGCAAAATCAAAGTATTTCATATATGCCGCAAGATAGTTCCATGTTCTTTACAAGTGTTAAAAATAATATTTCACTATCATTTCATGGATCTATGCAAAAAATAGAAGAATCCTCTTTGGATGCAGGTGCTAATGCTTTTATCGATAAAAAAGAAGATGGGTATGATCATATGATTCAATCTGGAGAAGAAGGTTTTTCTGGTGGTGAATGTCAGCGAATCTCTTTGGCAAGGATGTTTTATCAAGGTGCTGATGTTTTTGTCTTAGACGAACCGACATCTTCATTGGATGTTAAAACAGAAAAATCCATTCAAAATATCATTGATAAGATTTCTGATAAAACAATCATTGTAGTTACGCATAGATTATCTTTTGTGGAAAACTTTGACAGGATTTTCGTTGTGAATGATGGAAAAATTGTAGAAGAGGGTACACATCAACAACTGTTGGATCAACAAGGTGTGTATGAAAGCATGTATAGAAAACAAAATGGTTCCTGAGGAACCATTTTACTTATAGGTATTCAACAATTTCATGAATGTCTTTTCTCTGTGTATGACGAATGGATGGTTCATCATCTGCATATCCGATTGGCATTAACAAGACGGGTTTCATTGTATCTGGCAGTTGAAATGCCTGGGCTGTTTTTGCATTAGGAAAACGATTGACCCAGCACGTTTCTAACCCTAGATCTGTTGCTTCTAGCATGACATGTGCTGCGACAATGCTGCAGTCTTCTACACCTGAGTGGATACCTTCTTCATCAGGATTTGTCCATTCTAAAGTTTCATCATATGCAAACATGAGTACACATGGTGCATTGAATGTACATGGTGTGAGGGTAGAAATCTTTTCAAGGGCTTCTTTACTTTGTAGTACATAGATTTTGACTGGCTGATTATTTTTTGCGGTTGGTGCGATTCTTCCGGCTTCTAAAACCTGATTGAGTTTTTCTTTTTCAATTGTCTGATCTTTATATTTTCTAGCGGAGTATCTTTTGTTTGCGAGTTGTAAAAATGTCATATATGTTATCTCCTTTGTATTATTATCATATATCTTTATATTTAAAATCCATCTGTTTGATGAATGTGTATGATTTTCTGTTTGCATTTGCCACAATCGGAACAGCCATTGCAGATCAGTCTGGAAGCACATGTAACGCAGTTTTCTCGAAAATGAGGCTTGTATAGATCTTGTTGAGGAATAGGATTGTTAAATGCGTCGTATAGATTCCACTGGATTGGTTTTCCTTGAAATGATAGATGAGACAGGTAAGCCTGCTTTGCCTGGAGTGGTTTACTTGGAATATGATATGTTTTTCCATCTTTTACAAATGTATTTCCTGTTTCTATAAAATTGAATGTGATGTTATGTTTGAAGCAGGAATCGTGTAGATCTTTGACCCATTCGTAGTGAAGTGGACGTGCACCGTCATAATTTTCTCCACCGCAGATGACAAGCTCAATTTGACTGGTATTTAAATACGGTTCAATATCAATGTGGCCAATGAATGGTGCACACATGATTCCTTTATGTTTTGCAGGAATAGATAAAAGAATCGGTATTCTTTCATCTGCTCTTCTTTGATTTTCACACGTGACATTAAGAATGACGTTATCATAGCCATCTTCCCAATCTGAAGGTAGATGATCTTTGATTCTTTCTGCGCGTTTTGTAAGAATATAGAACTTTACATCTTTTCGATACCGAATGATATCCCAGATACTCTCTCTCCATACATCTGCTTCTTCTAGGAAGAAATCAGCTGTCATACATACACGAATGAGTTCTCCTGCCTGTACTTTAAAAGAACCATCTCTTTTCTTCTGCAAAGGATAGTTGAAGTTATTTGTCTTGGTGATCAGTGTGCTATTTACATCTCTAAGAGAGTCTAAATAGTACATATAACAATGATCACAGCCTTCACTGTATTTTCTGCATCCATGCCATGGATTCCATATATCGTGCATGAAGTAAATCTAACATGAAATAGGAAATATGAAAAATGTTTTGCATATTGGTATACTAGAAATATGTCTATGATATCGTTTTTAATTAAACCGGCATCTTCATTGTGTAATTTGAGATGCAAATATTGTTTCTATGCGGATGGTACTGGATGCAAATGGGGATGTGTATCCTTGTGATTTTTTGTGCTGGATGAATATCGTTGTGGAAATATTTGTACAGATGTAATTGAAGGTATGATACAAGGGAAAGCGGCAAAGAAATTTCTGTATGAAGAAAAGAAAATGTGCTCACTGTGTAAAACATGCAGGTTTGTACATATGTGTCATGGTAATTGTAAGAGAATGAATGTATGTTATTTTAATGATACGTATTGTGGATACAAGGCGTTCTTGGAATATATTGAAGAAAGAATGTTTGCAATTACAAAAAGAATCAGAATAAATGGATGAAGTTGACTAGGTTATCTGTCAGCTTCTTTTCTTTTGGATAGACAAGATAGTATGGACGAATGAGTTTATGAGAAGCAATGCTGACTTGTGTAATCGAGTGATTTTCAATTTCTTTGATACACATGTTTTTTGGGAGAATTGTAATTCCTAGACCACTTTCTACTGCGTGGATGATGGCGTGTGTACTTCTGCTTTGCCAAAGGGTATCTACGTGTATATGGTTTTTTTTGAAATATTCATCTAAATATTGTCTGAGCGCAGAACCTTGTTCACGATGCAGAAATGGCATGTCATTTAATGCGGATAATGGAATTTCTTTTTGAGAAGCAAATGGATGATCATTTGGAACAAGCAAGGCAAGTTCATCCTGATAGAAAGGAATTGCTACAACTTCACTGGAAGAAATCATATTTTCAATAAAAGCGATATCAATTGCGTTGTGTAATAAGTCTTGATAAATGTTTTCTCCATTGCTGACACTGACTTCGATGCGAATGGATGGATATTGTTTTGAATATTGTTGAATGTATTTTGGGAGTAATGTGTTTGACATTGTGACGGTAGAACCAATACGAATCTTTTCATTATGTGTAAGCATTGCCTGTTCAAGACTGTTGTAGCTGTTTAACACTCTTAGTGCATGTGTATACAGGATATCTGCAGATGGTGTTGCCAATAGCTTGTGATGATATCTTTCAAATAAGACTGTATGATATTCTTCCTCCAGATCTTTGATACATCTAGATACAGATGGCTGGGAACAGTAGTATTGTTTTGCGGTTTCTGTGATGTTTTTTGTGGTATATACCGATATGAATAGTTCTAGTGAATGTATTGTTGCCATATTTGCTCCATAAATAAAATGATATGAAATCATAAATATAATAGCATTTTATTTATGTGCATGATAGGTATATACTAACGTCGCTTATATAGGGAGGGGTAAAGATGGATAAGAAAATTTCGTATGGGAAATTGTTTATAGAAATGTTGAAGATATCCACATTCACATTTGGTGGTGGATTTGTCATTATTGGTATGATGCAGAAGAAATTCTGTGATGAATTGCATTGGGTTTCAGATGAAGAAGTATTGGATATGACAGCAATTGCACAATCTGCGCCAGGTGCTTTGGCAGTGAACAGTGCGATTATCTTTGGCTATCGTATGGGTGGCATTCAAGGTGTGCTGGTTTCTACACTTGCGACGATTATTCCACCACTCGTGATTATTTCTATTATTTGTAATATTTATGATGCATTTTCAACAAATAAGATCATTCAGATTGCTTTACAGGTCATGAGAGCTGGCGTTGCAGCAGTGATTATGGATGTTGTGCTTGATTTAGGGGGAAAAGTATTTGAAACAAAAGACTGGATCAATGTTTGCTTAATGATTGCGGCATTTGTTGTTTCCTGGATCTTTAAAGTAAGTTCAATTACATTGATTCTATTGTTCTTGTGCTTAGGTGTTGCGAGATATTTTATTGAAAGAAAGAAGGTGCAGGCATGATTTATTTACAGTTATTTTTTGTGTATCTGCAGATTGGTGCATTTGCGTTTGGTGGTGGGTATGCAGCGATGCCTTTGATTCAGTCCCTTGTTGTTGAAGGGAAAGGATGGCTGAGTATGGCTGAATTTGCGGATCTGACAACGATTGCAGAAATGACACCAGGACCAATTGCGGTTAACTCTGCAACGTTCGTTGGACAAAAGATGGCTGGTTTGCCAGGTGCAATTGTTTGTACGCTTGGCTGTATTTTGCCTTCTTTGATTATTGTTTTGATTCTTGCGTATTTATATACAAAGTTTTCTAATCTAGATATTGTGAAGAAAGTATTAGGGCAGATGCGACCTGCTGTTGTGGCAATGATTGCTTCTGCGGGTATGGGAATCTTATTGATGGGATTATTTGGAACATCTGTGTTTGCGGAAATTCAATTTGGTTCTTTACGTTTGATTGAACTTTGTGTGTTTATTGTCTGCTTTATTTTATTGAGATGTAAAAAAGCGGGACCAATTCAAATTATTTTCTTGAGTGCAGCTGCTGGTACAATTCTATATTGTGTATTATAAGAAAAACACCTCTTTCTGATAAATATATCTGAAAGAGGTGTTTTCGTTATATAAATTATTTATCGATGATTTTCTCTAGATAGCGTAGCTAAAGAACCTAGAATCATTTCAATAAAAACAATAAAGATTGCCTGGTTATCTAAGAAGGAATAGTCCATTTCTTTTGAAATGGATGGCAAACAGATGTATTGATCACAATGTTTTTTGAACTTCAGGTTTGGTGTCATTGTGATGCAGATGACTGGAATGCCTGCAGATTACGGAAAAGTTCGCTATAAGTTCTTTATGGAAGCTGGCTGGGGAACAGATCTTAGAGTATCCCCTGAATTTACAGAAAGAGTCTGGAAGGAAATGATCAAGACTCCTGGAAAGATTTTATCTGTGACTCCTTGCTTCAGTACATTTGGACAGTCTATTAGCAATTCAGAAGAGCACGCCGTCCTCATAGGGCGGTGGTGAATTCAGCGTTACTGTTAACTGATGTACTCTTCTATTCTTTTGATTTCTGTGCTGTTATAAGA
>QQXM01000141.1 GCA_014610835.1 Erysipelotrichaceae bacterium 7770_A6 | reverse complement strand
CCTTGTTCGCACCTTTTTTCTATTTCATCGATTTTTTATCGAGTGATAGCTTCTTAGAGTCGAGTTTTCGACGCTACTCTTGTTGGAAAACGGATTTTGTATTAATAAAAAGTTAACACAAACGTAGAAAAATAAAAAGCATATTTACAAATTGGAAATATAAAATGTGTATTACATGATTTATAATATAAGTAACAAATAAGCATGCAGTATTCTTTGTGGAAAGAAGGAAAAGAAAATGAAAAAGATGATTCAGGTACTTCTGTTTTCTGCAGTCATGTTTTCTCCATCATTTTTGAATCATGCTGCTGTAAATGCAGAAGAAAGACATTCTGTTCCAGAAAATTCTTCCATGGTTTCCTATGGGAAGTTATGTAACTGTGGTGGAGTTAACTATCTTTTATCTACCAGCTATGGTGAATGGGTCAATGTATCTGAAGAGAAGTGCACCAGTCATACATATGGTACAGATATCATTCAAACACGTTCTGCTGCAAAAACATATCGCTGCAGTTCCTGTTCAAAAGGATATGTGGAACATTTGATGGAAACAAAAAGAGTTTGTCACGGATACGATTATTAAAGAAAGGAGTGAATTTACTGTATGAAAATAGTTCAGAAACTATTTATCTTTGTATCTGTTATTGTACTTTGTGTAGGCTGTACACCTAAACAAACAGAAGAAACAAATCAAAACACAACACAAACTACACAAAATACAACTTCTGGGCATCATCATCCAGAAACACATCATAATGACCATCATTGATGAAGACTCGAATCATCGAGTCTTTTTTTGGAATTTTCTCTGCATTCAAAGTATAATGACTCTATTATGAAAAAGACATTAATGATTGGTCCTTCTTATGTGGACATAAATGCAAAGGTAAGAGAGTTACCTAAAGGAAATGAAGATATGGACATTCTATCTACTTCCCAGAAGATTTCAGGAAGTGGATATGTGTGTGCAAATGTATTTGAAAAGCTTGGTATGGATTATGAATTGATTTCTCCAGTTGGGGAAGGTGTATATGGAGATGCAGTAAAAAAACAGGCTTTAGAAGATCATATTGCATTACAGTATGTAGATGAAATGATGAATGGATGTACATATACACTGCATGATCTGCATGATGAAACAAGCCGTTTCATTATGCCAGGTGCAGAATATTATTATTCACGTTATTTTGTAGATGATTATTCTGCGGATGAGATTCGTTCTGTTTGTGCATTTGGTGATATGTTAACACTAGATACGCAATGTACTTCTGAACTTGTTGAAACTTTAGAAGATTTAAAGAAATCAATCTATTTTGTTCCAAACGGATGCAGTCAGAATATTGAACAGGAAGTATTAGAAGCAATCTATTCTTTTCATCCAGTGCTGTATTTGATGGATACAGAAGCGTATTATCTTGCCAATGAATATAGTGGTGAATTGCGTGATACTGCACGTCATTTATATGAAAAAACGAATGCAATGGTTATGATTGTAAAACAAGGAGAGGGTGTATTTGTTTATGATGGTGAAGAAAGCTATCTTGCACCTTGTAAAGAAAAAATAGAATATGACACGCATCTTGCATTATTCTTGGTCGCAAAACAATGTGGAATTGATACAAAGAATGCATTAATGTTTGCCTGTGCATATCCAAATGATACTGCCTTTGATCAAGATATGATCGAAGAGCGTTTAAAAGAATTAGTTATGGTAAAGTAAAACTATGTATGAAGGATTATCATCAAAACAGGTTCAAGAACGATTTGAAAAACATCTCAATAATGAAAAAGTAAAGAAACTGACAAAATCAAATGAACAGATCATTCGCCAGAATGTATTTACGTATTTCAATTTTATCAATCTCATCTTGTTTATCCTTGTTTTACTGACAGGAAAGATCAAGAATGGATTATTTCTTGGAACGGTAATCTTTAATGCATGTATTGGCATTTATCAGCAGTTGAAATCCAAGAAACTGCTAGATCGTCTCTCTTTTCTTGCGGAAGACACAGTTAAAGTGAAAAGAGATGGAAAATGGATTTCTATTAGTTTGGAAGAAATTGTTGTTGATGATTTGATTGAAATCGTAAGTGGAATGCAGTTTCCGGTGGATGGTATTGTTCTTGACGGCAGTGGTGAAGTGGATGAAAGTTCAATCAGTGGAGAATCACAGCTTGTTGAAAAACAAGTGAATGATTTTGTCTATGCAGGAACAAATTTAACATCTGGTAAAGTGTGTGTGAAGGTTGAACATGTTTCTAAACAATGTATGATTTATCGCATCATTGAAGATGCTTCAAAAGAATCCCCAGCAAGTTCTTACCTGCATCAAGATCTTGAAAAGATGATCAAGATCATATCTATCTGTATTATTCCTGCAGGCGTATTGTTATTTTTAACACAGTTTATGTTGATGCATTTAACAATGCAGGATGCATTGTTGAAAACAATTGCGGCACTGGTAGGAATGATTCCAGAAGGACTTGTTGTATTAACGACAATTGCTTTAGCTGTATCAACCATTAGAGCATCTAAAAATCATGTATTGGTCCAGGATCTTTTTTCCATTGAAGCACTCGCAAGAGTCAATACCGTATGTTTTGATAAAACAGGTACATTAACAACAGGAAATATGAATGTTGTAAATGTTGAATATCTAGGAAATGATAAGAATATAGTTAATACATTGCTCGGTTCTTATTTACAGAATGAAGACACATCTAATCAGACAAGTCAGGCATTGCTTAAATACTTTGATGTGAATCATGCTTATGCATTAGGGGAAATACTTCCATTTTCTTCCAGAAGAAAATATGCTGCGAAAGTTTTAAAAGGAAAAGGTACACTTTATGTTGGTGCATATTCATATCTATGTAAAGAAATGGAGGCATCTTTGCAGGCAAAGATAGATTTCTATACACAACAAGGCAAAAGAGTACTTGCGGTTGGATTTAGTCAAAAAGAAATGATTGATTCCATGAATACTATATCTATTATTGCTTTGATTGTGATCCAGGATGAAATGCGTCAAAATGCAAAAGAAATTATTGCGTACTTTAAAAAGCAAAACATTCAAGTATGTATGATTTCTGGTGATGATCCAAAAACAGTCGCTTCTTTAGCAAAGCTTGCTGGAATAGAAGGCAGTGAACAATATGTTGATGTTTCACAATGTGATGAAAGTATGGATATACTGGCATCAAACTATACAATTTTTGGAAGAGTCAGACCAGAAGAAAAGAAACAGCTTGTATGTGCAATGCAGAAACAAGGAAAGATTGTTTTAATGAGTGGAGATGGTGTAAATGATGTCCCTGCACTTAAAGTGGCAGATGTTTCAATTTCCATTAAAGACGCTTCAAGTGCTGCGAAAAATACAGCGAATATCATTCTTATGGACAATGATTTTTCTAAGATTCCTTCGATTGTCAATGAAGGCAGAAGAGTGATTAACAATATTTCGAGAGCTTCTTCAATGTATTTGGTGAAAACTGTTTTTTCATTTCTTTTAACGTTATATGTTATCTGTACAAGAAATGCATACCCGTTTCTTCCAATTCATTTAACATTGATCAGTGCGATTGGTGTAGGAATACCAACATTTATTTTACAGATGGAACCTAGTTTTGAAAGAATTCAGGGAAAGTTTTTAAGGAATGCATTTCTAAAAGCATTGCCTAGCAGTTTGACTGTGTTTCTTGCGGCATTTCTTTGTATGCATTTCAAACGAATGTATTCCATCAGTGAACTAAGATTTTATGGAATCTTTGTATTCTTGAGTGGATATGTATATCTTTGGACACTGCTGAAAGTATATCAGCCATTTACAAAAAGAAGACTGCTTGTGATTGGATGTATGAGTATATTGCTTGGTATATCTTTGGTGTGCTTTGCATCTGTTATCAATGTATCGATACAATGGAAAGATGCATGGCTGTTTTTTACGGGTATCATTGTAGAACCAGTTGTAATTTATGCTTTGACGAAAGGTGTGAATCTATATGATCAGAGAACTGCTGAATAAGAATCATATTTGTATGTTTCTAGATTTTGATGGTGTGATCAATACGTTTTTGAAAGAGGGTACAGAAAGAGAAAAAAATGCATATAAAGATCCTGATTCTTTTGATTTCTGTGATGCGAATTGTATTGATATGTTAAATCAGTTCTGTGAAGGAAAACATATGGATATTGTAATATCATCAACATGGAGATTTTCAGGATTATCTTTCTGTAGAAAATATCTGAGACAACATGGGTTTCACTATTTTCATATGGTAAAAGATACAACAGAGATCAATTGGAGTCATACACGTGAAGAAGAAATTCAAAGATATCTGAAACTGCATCCACAATATACAAAATGGATCATTCTAGATGATATTCCAATTTCCTGCTACGAAAACTATCAGGTACAGACAAATCCATTTGTAGGATTTGATGAAACAGGTAAAGAAAAAGCGGAACAGATTCTGCTTAATCAATCACAGGTTCAATATTAATATTATGATTAATAAAATCTTGTAATTCTTGAAGGAAAATATCAACAGCTTCAGATTGATATTTTCTTTCTTTTTTTGCGAGATAATAGTGAATTTTTGGCGGTTCTTCTTTCAAAGAGTAGATAGAAAGTGGATGCGTTTCCATCAATTGAAAAGCAACGGAAAGCGTAACAATTGACCACATGCCTTCTTCATCCATATAGTTTGCTAGATCAGTTCCATTCGATACACGTGCATAATAATTATTCTTGCCCCAGATTTCATCATGCCATGCATTATAGTACTCATTCCATCGAATGCAGATTTCTTTTTCTGCAGGCAGATCTTTCGCATCAATGCCATTGTAGTATCTGGAGGATCTTGGTGTAATGAGAAATGTTGGCTCTTTATAGATGAGTTTTGTCTGCACATCATATTGTTTTTTCTGGAAAGTCACAATACCAATATCAAATTGATTCTGCGCAAGCTTATTATAGACTTCAGTAGTGTGGTATGTATGAATTGCCAAGGCAATATCTGGATGTTTTTTCATGAATTGCTTATAGAATGGAACCAATGTAAAAAGATTTGTTGATTCATTAGCAGCAACAGAAAGAAATTGTTTCTTACCTTCATACTTTAACTGCTTGACTTGTCCAATAGAGTTTTCAATCTGCTGGGCAATCAATAAAAATTTTTCCCCTTGGTTTGTTAATTCAATGGAATGTCTGCCTCTACCTCTAACAAATAATTCTGCACCAATTTCTTTCTCTAGTTTTTGTATTTTACTGGAAAGATTGCTTTGGTTCATATATAAAGAAGATGCTGCTTTAGAGATACTGCCATGTTTATAAATAGCTAAAAAAGCTTTGAAATCATCTAAATCCATATTATTTCCTCCAAAATATATAAAATTCAATATATTTATTATATATAAAATATCATTTTTATAATTTCTATACAATGTAAAATGAAAGACATTGAAAGGGGTTTCTTAAATGAACGAAAAATTTATGAACGTCATGTTGACGGTTGCTGCTAAGATTGGTAACAATCGCTATCTAGCAGCGATCCGTGATGCATTCACGGATTTAATGCCAATTATCATTGTTGGTTCTTTCTGTACATTATTTTCAAACGTTGTATGTAATACAACACCTGGCTATATGTCTTTAGCAAATGTTCCAGGTCTTTCCTGGCTAGGTCTATTTAAGCCATTATTTGTTGCGGCAAACTATGGAACAATGAATATGATGTCTATCGGTGTTGTTATTCTTCTTTCTGCTAAGGTAGCTGAAAGCTTTGGAAACAAGGATAAGGTCGTTTCTATTACAGCTTTAGGTGCATTTATTTCTCTATGTGCAACTTCAGTTACTGCGACTGCTTTAGAAAGTGGTGAAGAAGTTGTTGTTGCTAACGTATTATCTAGTGACTACACAAGTGCAAAGGGTCTTTTCGTAGCAATGCTTTGTGGTATCTTCTCTGCATTGATCTATGTTAAGCTTGTTGAATCTGGTAAATTGGAAATTCATATGCCAGATAGTGTTCCACCAAATATTGCTAGATCATTTGCGGTATTATTCCCAGCGTTCATTACAATTTTCATTATTGCGGCTGTTGGTTTCGCCTTTGAATTACTATTAAATGTAACTCTATTCCAGGCAATTACAAACTTCATTCAGACACCTCTCAAGAATGTCTTGACAGGTTTACCAGGATTCTTGTTCTTGATTTTCTGTACAGTATTACTCTGGTTCTTCGGTATTCATGGAACACAGACACTCAAGGCTGTCTATGAACCAGTATTACTTGCAGCATTTGCTGAAAATGAAGCAGCATACGCAGCTGGAGAAGCAATTCCAAACATTATTTCTACACCATTCATGTCTAACTTTGCAACTGTTACAGGTGCAGGTATTACAGGTGGCCTGCTGCTTGCAATCTTGATCTTCTCTAAGCGTGAAGATTACCGCTCTATCGCAAAGCTTTCTATTCCATGTGGACTATTCAATATCAATGAACCAGTTACATTCGGTCTTCCAATCGTTATGAACCCAATTATGGGTATTCCATTCATGATTGCTCCAGTTGTTACTAGTGCATTTGGTTATTTCATGACATCTATTGGTTTCTGTGGAAGAATGGTAGTTAACGCTCCTTGGACAACTCCTCCTGGACTCATGGCATTCATGGCTTCTGGTGGCAGCTTCGGTGCTGTTATTACACAGATCTTGGCTGTGTTGATCTCATTCTTGATTTACACACCATTCGTACTCATTTCAAATAAACAGGCAGAACAGGATAAAACTGCTGAATAATGTAGTATCATTAAAATAACAAATAGGGCATAGAAATATGCCCTTTCTTAGAAGAGGTAAAATATGGATAAAAAAGTATTTCCTGAAGGGTTCCTTTGGGGCGGTGCTACTGCTGCTAACCAGTATGAAGGTGGATGGAATGAAGGTGGAAAAGGATGGTCAGTTTCTGACTGTGCTAGAAGCCATTTAGATGTTGATGTTACAAACTATGCAAAACAGAATGAAGTTTTAAGCAAGGATATTGAAGAGGCTTTAGCACATCCTGAAGATTTAAAGCATTATCCAAAAAGACATGGTTCTGATTTCTATCATCACTATAAAGAAGATATTGCTTTATTTGCAGAAATGGGATTTAAGACATTCAGAATGTCTATTGCATGGTCAAGAATCTATCCAAATGGAGATGATGCTGCACCTAATGAAGAAGGCTTGAAGTTCTATGATGAAGTATTCAATGAATTAAAGAAATATAATATTGAACCACTCGTTACAATTTCTCATTATGAACCACCTCTCAATCTATGCTTGAAATATGATTGCTGGTATAACAGACAGACAATTGATTTCTTCATGAACTATGTTTATACAATTGTTGATCGCTATAGCGATAGAGTGAAGTACTGGCTGACATTCAATGAAGTTGACTCAATGATTCGTCATCCATACACAACAGGCGGATTGATTAAAGATCGTTTTGAAGACAAGAACTGGGAAGAAGTTATTTTCCAGAGTATGCACCATCAGTTCGTAGCATCTGCATTAGCTACAAAATATATTCATGAAAAAGATCCAGAAGCTAAAGTTGGATGCATGTTAACAAAACTAACATATTATCCATATACATGTAAGCCAGAAGATCAGCTGGAAGCACAGCAGAGAATGCGTGCAACGTACTGTTATTCTGATACACAGGTATTTGGAGAATATCCATCTTATTTGTTAGCTAGATTCAAAAATCATGGATTGAATATTGTAATGACAGAAGAAGATTTAGATGTTATGAAGAAGTATCCTGTAGACTTCATTTCATTCTCTTACTATTCTTCCAGCTGTGTAGCTAAGGATACTGAAGGCTTACAGACAACAGCTGGCAATACAGTAACAGCAATCAAGAATCCATACTTGCAGGCAAGTGAATGGGGCTGGCAGTCTGATCCAATCGGATTGAGAATTTCATTGGTTGATCTCTACGATCGTTATAGAAAACCATTATTCATTGTTGAAAATGGATTGGGTGAAAAAGAAACACTTGTAGAAGATGGTAATGGCAGCTATACAGTTAATGATGATGCTCATATTGCTTACTATGAAGAACATATGAAAGCAATGTATGATGCAATTGTGGAAGATGGTGTAGATTTAATGGGTTATACATCATGGGCTTGTATTGACCTTGTATCTGAATCTACAAAGCAGATGTCTAAGAGATATGGCTTTATCTATGTTGACTGTGATGATGAAGGAAATGGAACTTTCAACCGTTACAAGAAAAAATCATTCTACTGGTACAAGAAAGTCATCGAAACAAACGGTGCTTACTTATTTGAAGAGTAATACAAAAGAGGATTTCAGAAATAACATCTGAAATTCTTTTTTTGACTAAAAGCTCAAATTTATTGTTTAATTT
>QQXM01000140.1 GCA_014610835.1 Erysipelotrichaceae bacterium 7770_A6 | reverse complement strand
GTAGCTCTACATCCAGGGTTTACATGACAAATATTTTATTTTAATGACTTCTTATTTGCCTTAACTTAATGACATTGGATTTATTCTGTTTCTTTTTTTGTGATTGTATATTTAGAGCCATAGCCATCATATTTACATGCATGTGCTGTGTCAGATATAAACTGGTATGTTGTATCATCTGACTGCATAATATGACCTGTATAGGAAATATCAAATACGTAGTATTGTGGAAATGCATCTGTGTATGTATTTTGAATTGCATACGTGACTTCAATGCTGCCATCTTGTTGAATTGCATAGTTTTTGAGTGTTGGGTGATACGCGTTGATTTCTTCTTTTCCAAAAGTATAGGATGGACAGGAAGCAAGTTCTTTTTCTACAGAAGGAATGAATGTGTTGAGAATTTCCTTATATGGCACATTGGTATTCATGACATTCATTGTAGAAGAATGTTGATAAGATATTTCTTTTGACGTTTGATTGTTTAAAATACGATAGCCTTGTTTTATTAATTTCTGCAAATCGTAAGATATAGATACAGTGATTGAGGATGATGAATCAACAGTATAAGAATACTGGATACCTAGGTCGGTAAATGTTTTTTCTGGATGCAATGTAATGTGTTCTACACCATCTGTATTACTAGTTTCAATCTGGAGCTGTTCAAAAGGATCGATGGTTGTGATATTTGATAAACCAGTGACTGTATAAGATCTAGAAGTATCTTTAAGATTGTATTTTGCTTCTTTTGCGGCCTGCACGTCGAATTTACATGCGTATTGAATCACTGTTCCATTTGATAAATGATCTTTTATAGAAGATGAGCAGTCAATGGATTGAATGAGAGTTCTTAAAGCTTTTGTATCTTTACGATGTCTTTCCTGGTTTCGTAGTTCTTTTTTTAAGGAAGAGAGTGCTTTTTTTTCAGGATGGAAAGAAGAAGGGATTTCTCCTTCTCCATTGATTCCTGTTAAAATCAATGTCTGATTTTGTAGAAGAGATAAATTGATTCCATAATGAGAAATATAGAAAGCGCGGAAAGCAAGGGTGAGTGAAATCAATAATGCTAGAAAGATACCAATCTTTGAGACAAGCGGAAAAACGATCCGCATTGGATCTTTTACTTTCTGATTGTAATCTTGATCATCTATGACAGGAAGTTCTACTGTATCGTCAAGATCGATGTTTCTTCTAGTCTTGTCTTTCATTCATCCTTCATTGTATTGAGTAGTTCTACGAGTTGTTTCTTTGTTAATGATTTTTCTTGTGTACTTTGTGTTCCTATTTCGAATGGAATCTTTTTTTCGCGTACGACTGCACGTGCAAAGATATTAAAAGCGGTGGTAGCATTCATTCCCATATCTTCCACTAAAGCATCGAATTCTTTTTTCAACTGTGCATCCATACGAATTGAAAATGTCTGTTGTGCCATAAAGAAGCTCCTTTCATGTTCTATTTTATATAAAAACAAACATAAATGAAATAATAAAGAACATCAATGATTGTAGTTTTATTAAAAGATGGAAATCTTAAGAAAAACAGATAAACTAATACTAGATATGAAAACAAATGATTCTTTAAGAAAGACGATATTAAAAAATGCAAAAGACAACCGTATCTTTATGAGCTGGTTGATTTTTGAAGCATCTACATGGACAAATTATGGATTTGTCTTGTTGTATCTAGAAGAAGCAATTCGTTTGCGTTCAATGTGGATGATGATTGTATCTATGTACTATGGAAGTATTGCATTGTTAAGAACACATTGGTCACACTTTACAAAAATGATCAATACACTTACCAACGAAGTAGAAAAAAAGCAGCTTCGTATCAATGGTGTGCGTTCTGTTGGACTGATGCTTGTTGGTTTGAATTTGATCTTTGGTATCTTTGTCTCTTTAGTGACACATGGAGAAGGATCTTTTCGGTATAGTCAAGGTGTTTTTTATTTGATGATTCTCTATGTAGGATTTGGATTCTGGGCTTCCTTAACAAATGCAATTCGAGATCGTGGAATTGGAATGATGTGGAACAGTTTGAGAATGATCAATCTTTCTGCCGCAATCACAGGTGTATTTATTTTGATTGCAGGATTTTATGATAATTATATTCTTGAAATGTCGACAAGAAATCTAGTATTAAGTATTACAGGAACATTTTCCTTTATGATTTTACTGTTATTGACAGTGCATACGTTATTGTTATCAGATGGAGAAGAAAAATGATTTATTTTGGCTGTATATTATTGCTTTTTTATATTCTTCCATTGTTTTTAGGGTGTTCGTTTAATTTTGGAAATGTATTTGGTTTTATTTTGAGCGGTGCATGCATTCTATATGGAATGTTTGGAAATGTATATATTGGAATCTTTCTTTTGTTGAATGGAATCGTGATTGGTCTCACACTTTGTTTTATGTTTTCTGCGTGTTTTCAAAAATCAGAGAATGATGAAACAGTATTGATTCTTGGGTGTGGTTTGTATGGATCTAGACCATCAAGAGCATTGATGCAAAGAATGGATCGTGCAATTCAATATTTAAACATTTCACCTGTATCAAATGTCATTGTTTCTGGTGGACAAGGCAGAAATGAAGATATCAGTGAAGCGGAAGCTATGTATACGTATTTAATAGAACATGGAATTTCTAAAGAAAGAATTTATGTAGAAGATCAAAGTACAAATACAGAAGAGAACGTTCTGTTTTCTAAAAAAATCATTGAAGAAAACGGCCTTTCAAAAGAAATTGCGGTGAGTACACAGGAGTTTCATATGTATCGTGCATCCTTGTTAGTAAAGAGTGCGGGAATGTCATTTCATGCTTTATGTGCATGGAGTACATGGTATTCTATCCCTGTTTATTTTACACGTGAGGTGCTTGCGGTATGGAAGTGTTGGACTTGCAAAATGTGCAGAAATACGGTATAAAGTACTTGTACAGAATGATTGGAATCATTTGCCAGTCAGTTCAACATTCGTTAGGTTAATTTGCGGGAAACTGCTAATTACTCTTTGGAAGGAGGCCTATGAGTGCAGAGTGCCAGCTATCGCATCCGTGCGAACGGCATTCCGTGTATGCAAACATCATTCAGCATTACAAAATAAGACGCAATTGTTTCATTCGCAATTGTGTTTTATTTTTGTATAATAGGACTTATAAAAAGAGGATTAAATTAGGATGAAAGTATTTGCGAGTGATTTTGATGGAACAATTCATTTTGTGGATGAAAAGATTGGTGGCTATTTTAAACAGGGAGATTTAAGAGCTATCAAGAAATTTCAGGAAAATGGAAATTTATTTGGTTTGTGCACCGGTAGACCACTATATGGGTTTGAAGGTGATGACATTGGTGGTCCTGAATGTGATTTTATTATCGCTTCTACGGGTGGAATCATTTCCAGGAAAGAAAATGGTCTGTTAAAGGTATTGCAGGAAGATACGATTACCACAGAACAAGTTGGTAAAATACAGGAACTTTGCGATGGTAGAGGTATCCTCTATATTCATGCAGATGGTCGTGTATTTACATTGTTTGAAAGAAGACCAGGTTATGATTCACAAGTTGTTCTAGAGCATCTTGAAGATCTCAATGGAAAACATGTGACTGCAATTTCTGTATGGACACCAACATTAGAAATGGCTGAAACTTTAACATATGAAATCAATAAGAAGTTTCCTGAGGAAATGGATGCATACCAGAATGTGAACTGGTTAGATGCAGTACATCATGGCGTATCTAAAGGTAGTGGCATCAAGCAGGCAAAGAAGATTTTCAAGGCAGATATGATTGCAGGAATTGGAGATTCTTTTAATGATATTCCTTCTTTAGATGCTGCGGATGTTGCTTTTACATTCCATCGTTGTGATGAACGTGTCAAGCAGCATGCAGACTACATTGTTGATTCTGTGGAACAGGCAATTGCAATTTTTGAAAAACTATAATGAAAAGGGGAGCACATTGCTCCCTTTTATGCTTTTATCATGAGAATTTTGTCTGATCTTCTTGTACGGTTATAAGATTTTGCAATAGAAGTCTATGTAAGAGTAAATCATCTACCATAGGATTTACAACGACAGCTGCGAGTTTTTTGTTTAGATCTAAGAACGTAAGGAGTTCTTTCTTTGTGAATACGTAGATCATTTCACCTTTGTTTAACTTAGGCTTAAATTTGTTGAGTAATGCAACGGAAGAAAATACAGGAAAGTATCTTTCACCGTCGCTGCCTTCCATCATGTCAGCTTTTTCAATTTCGGAACAGGCAAGTAATTCTTCATCTTTTTTTGGATAGATTGCCGCAAAGAAGATGACGTCACCACTCATAAATAAAGTCAGATCCTGCAGAACTTTATTAAGCCCTTCTTGTGAAAGCGGGGCTTTTCTTTTGTTTAATAATGCATCTAGCTGTGCATCATTTTCTGGCTGGTATGTATTTGTGTATTTTTTCATGTTATTTTGGTATATATAAATTAGCTCATCCAGCTGAGTCAAATCTATATACATCTCCTTTCTCTTCCGGCTTAGTATCGGCCCG
>QQXM01000139.1 GCA_014610835.1 Erysipelotrichaceae bacterium 7770_A6 | reverse complement strand
CAAAACAAAAAACAGTCAGAATTCGGCGTAAATAAGCCATTTTCGGACTGTTTCGTCTTCTTAAACTGTCAAAGATGAGATAATATCATAAACTATATGAAATAGTCAATATCGTATCCACCCAAAGTGTCTGCAAGCCTTTTCGATACCATCATTTACATTCGTATCCGTAACATATGTTGCTTTCTTCTTCAGCTCATCTTTTCCATTCCCCATCGCAATAGATGTCCAGCAAGGATCAAACATGACAAGATCATTTGTATCATCACCAAATACAACAACATCTTCAATCGGTGCCTGTAGATATTCCATCATTCTTAAAATGCCATCTTTTTTTGCATCATACTGATAGATGACATATTCATCAAACATGCGCAGTCTGCCTACTTCGTTGATCCATGGATAGTTCTTTTCATCTTCTTTTGTATATGCAAGATACATTTTCATGATGGATGGCAATGTATGATAATCCAATGAGGGATCATACAAATATGTCGTTAATTCTTTTCTGCGTCCTGCAGTTTCTAAAAAACGATAATCTTTCATAATGACAGTATCATCGTCATTTAAAGCTAACAGCCATCCAACGTGATTTTGATCTGCCTGTTCTAATATATGAATGGATTCTTTTAATGGAATCGGCTGCAAATCAACTACCTGATCATCAATAACAATACATCCGCCACCATTGCAGACAATATTATGAATATTAATTTTATCTGTAAAGGAAATGGCTTTATAATGTGCCCTGCCTGTTGCGATAGATACAAAATGTCCATTGGCTTTTAACTGATCTAGTGTTCTTTTTGCACTTGGGACGATCTTGTGTGTTTTGTTATCTGTTAATGTTCCATCAATATCAAAGAAAAAATATTTTTTATGCATTTAAATATTCCTTTCTGTTATATGCAATACGTCCATGCATTTCCGCATGTATCGCAAAGTCAAAATGATCTACATCTGTACATAATGCAAAATCTTCTTTTGGAAATACATCCTGCTGCAATGGATCAAAGAATTTCTTTCCTTCACTATAACGAAGAGCATTCGCTTGCTTTTGAATATCTTTCACATCTTCACCGAGAAATAAATGACGCATGTATTGTGCACAAAGTGTGTCTTCTTCTGTCTCTCTTTCTTCCCATCCCATACATACAATACTGACATGTTCTGGACGATGAGATTTGATAACTTCAACTGTTGCTTTTGCATTTACTAAAGAAGCAACATAGATATCCGTAGCATGTGACGCATTCTGAATGCCAAGCGTACCATTTGTTGTAGTATGAATCACTGTTTTATCACTGAAATCTTTTCCAGTAATACTGCTAGGTGCATTTCCATAATCAAATCCTGGAAGTATCTTTCCTTGTCTTTCGCCAATCAGAATATATTCTGGATGTTCCTTCTTAAATGCATATGCCTGTTCCTTATCATAGACAGCTCTAACTTCTTTACAACCCTGTGCAAATAAATATGCTTCTAAAGAAAAAGCACGAAATACATCAATAATGATTGTTGTACCTGTTGCTTTTTTGGCTCCTTCCTTTAACTGTAATATTTCAATCTCCATGAATTTTTCCCCTTCAAACGTATTATACCTCTTGCAAGGCCCTTGTTTTAGGGGTATATTACAAGCAAAGAGAGTTTTTTATGTCAAATCGTGAAAAGTTATATTATCCATTTGCATACACACACCACTACGCATATGTCGTAGCATTTTATGGTAGTAATGCACCAACGATCGTAAAAGGTCCATTGATCATGAAAACATACTACAAAGATGATTCAAAAAAAGAAGTTGATATTCAACACACTTCTGAATACTTCATGGATGAATTATTCTATGAAACAAACAAAGTCATTCGTGAAATGATGCATGATTCATACAATGGAAAAAGAGATCTGATTGAATTATCATTGCCTGAGCTGGGAAGTGAATATCGTATCATTTACAATGCGAGCGAAAAGCCAAGTGAAAGATATGATGATTCCCTGGCAATTTTAAGTAATCGTGATTCAAAGGCAAAAGGTGTCGCAATTATATTAAAAAGAGATGCTAACGGTATTCACTACCTCAATGAAGCAGAAGCACGTAAAATCTGTTCCTACTACACAAACGAATAAGATGGAGATTTCTCTCCATCTTGTTTTTTATTCATTGACTGCTTTTTCTGTGACAACACCATATACCATTGGTGGAATCTCACATAGCTCTTTTTCGATATGAATTGCTTCATGCATCATCTTGATAACATCTTCTACATTCTTGTCATCATTGACATATAGCGTGCATAATGTATCGCCACTCTTTACTCGATCTCCACATCTCACTTTCATGACCATACCAACAGATGGATCAATGACATCTTCTTTTGTTGCTCTACCAGCACCTAGCATTTGTGCAGCTGTTCCAATTGCCTGTGCATTCATTCCTACAACATATCCATCTGCTTCACTCTTTACATCAATATACTGTTTTACAGATACGAGTTTCTTCATATTTTCAACTGTTAAATACGAAGCATCTCCCCCTTCTAAAGCAATCATGTTCTGCAGCTTTTTCAAACCACTGCCATCATGAATCTTTTCAATCAGCATCTTTCTAGCTTCTTCTTCATTCTTTGCAAGATTACCAAGAATCAGCATATTTTCACCAAGAAGCATACATACTTCAAATAATGGATCCTTCTCATTGATTTCACCACTCAATACTTCGACTGCTTCCTGTACTTCTAAAGCATTACCAATCTTCATACCTAACGGCTGGTTCATATCTGTCACAAGTGCACGCACGCTTCTACCAACATGTGTACCAATGGAAACCATTGTTTTTGCCAGTTCAAACGCATCTTCCTTTGTATGCATGAATGCACCTGTACCGGTTTTAACATCCAGTACAATTGCATCAGAACCACTTGCAAGCTTCTTAGACATAATAGAAGAAGCAATCAAAGGAACACATCCTACAGTTGCCGTAACATCACGTAAGGCATACATCTTCTTATCAGCAGGTACAAGATTACCAGTCTGTCCAATGACCGCAACACCATTTTCACGTACAATCTTCTTAAAGGAATCCATAGACTGTTCAATGTTTGTTCCAGGAATGGATTCTAGTTTATCTAAAGTTCCACCAGTATGGCCTAGACCTCTGCCACTCATTTTCGCAACTGTACCGCCACATGCCGCAACAAGTGGAGCAACAATCAATGTTGTTGTATCACCTACACCACCTGTAGAATGCTTATCGAGTTTGATACCTGGCAAATCGCTAAGATCAACAACATCACCAGAATGCATCATACTCATTGTAAGATCCGCTGTTTCTTTGGATGTCATACCTCTTTGTAAAATTGCCATCATCATACTAGACATTTGATAATCTGGAATTTCACCACTCACAAAACCAGTCACCATCTGCTGGATTTCTTCCGTTGTCAAAGAATTTCCATGTGCTTTTTTATCAATTAAATCTACAAATCTCATATTATAGTTACCTCTATTCGCTAGTTATATTATCTGCTTAATTAGAAGCACTTTCAAGCAGTAGAAAGAAGATAAAAAGCAAGAACTGTCAGCTCTTGCTTACTTTAATTTCTTACCACAGTTTGGACAGAATGTAATATTTGGATCCGTTATCTTTTCACCGCATTCCGTACAGTAATATGGTTCAAATTGCTCATTTGTTATTTCTGTTGAAAGAACCTGCGTATCTTCCATTTTTGAAGATGATTCTACATTCTGTGATGTTGAATATGCTGTATCACTTTGTGGCTGTACATAGTACAGATCAAACAATGCCATGCGTTTACGATAATAAACGAAATTCAAAGTAGCTTGAATAAAGCTGTAAATAATCATTGCAACATACATCGCAATGCAAATGTTAAAGGCAAGATTCTGAAAGAAAGCATCAGATGCATCAACGGAAAATAGTATATACGAAGGATTTTTCATCATATAAATCATTACGATCAATGATTCAATAAATCCTACAACAAATCGCAGGCATACTGCTTTTGGTCCATATTCCTTCCATTTCCATAGGCCAACACATGCATAGAATACGATAACAGCACTCAGACAACTCATTAGAGAATAGAAAATCACAGGCCAGAATAGAGGTCCCATATGATTCACAGAATATCCTGCAGAGGCAAGAAAATCATTTAAATTTCCTGTTTTCAATCCAAACAGCTGCTGAAAAACAGAAACAATATGAAACAAGCTGGAAATCAACAGAAATGGTAAAGTAATTTTCAAAAACCAGTTCCATTTTAATGGTGTGTTCTTTCGATCATAATATTTCATACACTTCTACCTCGATCAAACTCATTTTATCATACTACAAGTCAATTTTTCCCTGCTGCAGCTTTTTCAGCACTTTTTTTTCTTCATCAGAAAGAATATGTTTTTCATACAGATCAGGACGGAGCTGTTGTGTCATCAACAATGATTCTGCAATTCTCCACTCCTTGATTTTTGCATGGTTTCCACTCAATAAGACCGCAGGTACTTCTTGACCATTGTAGTCTCTTGGCTGCGTATATTGCGGATATTCCAATAGTCCATTTTCAAAAGATTCATCATCTGTAGATCCTTCAGAAATAGAACCTTCCAGTAATCGAATCACAGAATCCATCACAACCATGGATGCAATTTCACCACCTGTTAAAACATAGTCACCAATGGATAACAGTTCATCACAATGGTCATTGATTCTTGCATCTAACCCTTCATAGTGACCACATAATAAAATTAAATGGTCTTTTTTTGCGAGTTCTCTAGATTTCTTCTGTGTCAATGTCTTTCCTAATGGAGACATCATAATCGAATAGCTGTTTTCTGTTTTCACAGAATGTAAAGCATCCAGTACTGGCTGACATTTCATAACTTGTCCCATGCCTCCACCAAACGGAGAATCATCGACATGTTTAAACTTATCTAAGGCGAAATCTCTGATTTGTACAAAATCAACTGTTACGAGTTCTCTTTTCAAAGCTCTTCCAATAATAGAAGTAGACAAGAAACTTTCATACATTTCTGGAAACAATGTCAGTACTGTAATTCTCATAGCAATCCCTCCTGCATTTGAATATAGATTGCATGATTTTCTAAATCAACATTTTGAATAAACGCAGGAACAAATGGTACTAGAAAAGAAGAACCATCTTCTTTTCTGATACGAATGTTATTCTGTGCGCCCAATGTTTCTTCAATAGATGCCACTGTACCTAAAAGAGTTTGATTTTGATCATATGCTTCTAAGCCAATGATCTCATCACGATAGTACTTGCCATTCTGCAATGGTTTACGATCCACTCTAGAAATATAGACTTCGCATGTCTTGTATTTTTCAACAAGATTGATATCCAGA
Source organism: Erysipelotrichaceae bacterium 7770_A6 (assembly GCA_014610835.1). Lineage (GTDB taxonomy): Bacteria > Bacillota_I > Bacilli_A > Erysipelotrichales > Erysipelotrichaceae > Bulleidia. Next base: position 11,621 of record QQXM01000139.1, on the reverse strand, counting down.
TGATTTTCAAAGCTGACTAAAGCATGTCCTTTATGTGTACGATACGTCTTTACAGTAAAAGGCAAATAGTTTCCTTCAAATCGTACATAAACCGTATTCCCTTTTTGATAACGTTCCCTATCAAAATCGGAATAGGAAGAAATCTTCAATTCCCCTTTGATACCATGTGTATTTACGATTTTACCGATACAGATATATTCCATATTTACCTCCTATTGAAAAGAAAAGATGGTATTCCCATCTTTCTTAGATCTGTTCAAACTTGATGCTAACTTTCTTGTTGTCAGTGTGAGAAGCAACAGACATTACTTGACGTAATGCTGCAGCCATGCTGCCTTTTCTACCAATCAAACGAGCAATATCATCATTTTTTGCATATACATACAAAACGATTTCTTTTTCGTTGTTGGATGGCATCTGGCGTACTTCCAAGCTATCTTTGTCTTCAACCATTGGTTTAACAAGATCTAGAAGTACCTCATCGAAACGAGCCATAATTACTTCTTCTTTCTAGCTAATTTTTCTTCATGAAACTGCTTCATGATTCCCTGACGAGAAAGAATGTTACGAACTGTATCAGATGGCTGAGCACCATTGTTTAACCACTTCATAGCCTTTTCAGCATCAACGAATACTGTTTCAGGTTCTGTTGTAGGGTTGATCCAGCCAATAGTTTCGATATCACGACCGTCTCTTGGGAAACGGGAATCTGCTGCAACGATACGGTATCTAGGTGCCTTCTTAGCGCCCATTCTCTTTAAACGAAGTTTAACTGCCATTTTTATTTCCTCCTAAATTACGTGTACTACTATACAAGACATAAAATAGTCTGTCAAGGTTTTTTACTTGACAGTTTAAATATTTTTCAAGCTAAATGGCAATACAGATCACTGTATTGCCATGATGTTTACTTGAATCTTTTTCCGTATGGATTGTTCTTTAATTGTGCCTGTGCCTGATTCATCATCTTTTCAAGAGATTCTTCATTCAAGTTGCCATTTCTCTGCATTCTGCCAACCTGATCCATTGCTTTCTTCATCTTGTTAAACTGATTGATCAGTTTATTGACATCATCTACTTTTGTTCCAGAACCTCTGGCAATTCTCTTCTTCATTGTGCCTCTCAGCTTTTCTGGATGCGCTCTTTCATAAGGTGTCATAGATTGAATGATTGCCTTTGTATGTGCCATGGCACCATTTGCCTTAGACTCATCAATCATTCCAGCATACTGATTCATACCAGGAATCATCTTGATGATTCCACTTAAAGGTCCAAGCTTTTGAATCTGTTCAAATTGCTTCAACATGTCGTCCATTGTAAACTGGCCATTCATCATTCTTTCAGCCATTTTTTCATTTTCTTCCATGTCAAGCTTTTCTTGTGCTTTTTCTACAAGAGAAACAACGTCCCCCATACCCAAGATACGGTCTGCCATACGATCAGGATGGAAGATACCCATATCTTCGATCTTTTCACCTTCACCGACAAACTTAACAGGAACACCAGTGATCTTCTTAACAGAAAGAACACCACCACCTCTAGAATCGCCATCAAACTTCGTTACAACAAGTCCTGTTAATGGAAGTGCATCGCTGAATGCTTTCGCAACATTAACGATATCCTGACCTGTCATAGCGTCTACAGTCAATAAGATTTCATCAGGACGAACGTATGCATTGATATCCTGCAGTTCTTTCATCAATTCTTCATCAATATGCAATCTACCGGCAGTATCGATAAAGACTGTATCGTATCCCTTTTCTTTTGCATATGCGATACCTTTGCGAACTGTTTCTAATGCCTTGGTTTCTACACCTAATGTAAAGACTTCTGTATCAATTTCTTTACCAAGTGTCTGTAACTGATCAATTGCGGCTGGACGAATCACGTCTGCAGCAATCAGCATTGGATTGCGCTCTTGTTTTTCCTTCGCAATTTTAGCAATCTTGGCAACACTCGTTGTTTTACCTGTACCTTGTAAACCAACAAGCATGATAATTGTCATACCATCTTCTTTATATGTAATCGAAGAATCATTGCTTCCTAAAAGATCAACGATTTGATCATGTACGATTTTAACAAGCTGCTGACCAGGTTCAACTGCACTTAATACTTCTTCACCTCTTGCCTTTTCACGAATTTCTTCCAGGAACTCTTTTACGATTTTATAGTTAACGTCTGCTTCAAGAAGTGCAAGTCTCACCTCTTTTAGCATTTCTTCCATATTTGCATCCGTAAGCTTGCCTTTGCCTGCGACATTGCGCATCGCTTTATTTAACTTTTCACTTAATGAATCAAATGCCATTATTATTACCTCTCGTGCATCTATTTTAGCATGAGATCACAATTTAATACACGAAACCATTTTCTTTTCCTTTAATTGTTAAAAACGTAATTTTCTCCGCAATGATTCTTGAAAGATATTCTTCTTCCTTTCCTTCCATTTTGCACTTTCCTTCCAGTCTTCCTCGAATCGCAAGTAAATCTCCTGCCTTGCAGACTTCTTCACATTGTTCAGCCAATCCTTTCCACACATAGATTGAAAACACATCAGTATTAAAATTTCCATCTTCCATCAAATACGGACGATTACATTCTAATAAGATTTCATATACACCTTCTTTCCATCCAACCGGCTTCAGAATTTTCCCTACAACTACGCAACTGTTCATAACCTTTAAATAACCTTTCTTTTTCCTATTATTCAACATAATTTTTAAATGACTTACAAATCATAAAAAAAGCATACTTGCATCACTTTGTGCAAATATGCATATGAATATTCGTATTTTTGTTTCAAAATCGACGAATTTACAAGTTTTTTATGAAAGATGTAAAATTCTTTTTAACTTGTTTTTTCTTTCAATAGATTTTTTTGCTTTCATAATATCTTGTGTAAACTTACAAGAAGAACCGCAGCTGCCATGGCAATCTCCACAATTGCCACTGCAATCTTCCACTCCATGTACCATTAAATATTTCACGTCTAGAATCAGCAGAACGGCAATGACTAAAATAATTACAATATTGATCATAGCTACCTCCCATACTTATGATGCTTTGATTTTATTCAAAAGTCAATTAGTTTGCACTAACTTATCAAAAAAAAAGAAAAAGATCCATGATATGCATGGATCAGATATTTAAAATATTCATGAAAATCTGGATAATATCTTTTGCAATAAATGTAAAATACATTCCAAATACACTCATCGCAACAAATATGCCAGCAATAAGCGCAAGCATTGCTCTTTTGTGTGGCAAGGAAGTCTTGTTAAGACCATAGCCAGTTAACAGAATAGAAACAAATGCAGCTGTAAAAAAGAATGCATAGCCAATCATTGTATTATAAGCAATCAAACAAGCACTGATCACATACATAACAATTTTGAATGGTACTGCAATTGTACAGATAGATACCATACGATCACGATCTACAAGTATAGTTTTATTTGTACAAGCAAGCTTGATGAGATATGTAATGAGATATTCAAAGATAAAACCATATGCCGCAATCTTGAATGCAAGATTCGCAGTCGCTGTAAAGTTCAATCTGGCAAATCCAAATGGCTCTAAATTGATAAGATGAGAGATTCCGATTGCAATACAGCTGGAAAATGCAATCCACTTCAAAATATTCAAAACACATCTTTGACCAGCAGATAGCGTAGCATAATCAACATCAGCTACACGATCCATACATAATAATGGATTGATCATCATCAAGAAAAGACTATTTGAAGGCTCATCAATCAAGCGATTCAAAGCATCTTCTTTTTCCTGATACTTTCTTGCTTTTTTAGCTTTTGCTTTTTGATTCTTTGCCTGTTTTTCTAAACGTTTCTGTTCTTTCTTTTCTTCTGCAGTTGGCCGCTTTTTGACTTGTCTGATAACTTCAACCTTATCTGCTTTTTCAACTTTTTCGTTTGCTTTTTCTACAACAGGTGTTTCAATTTTTTCATCTTTCTGTACTTCTTTTTTTACATTTACGCAAACATACTGATGTGGAACATGTCGTAAAGATACAGCGCGTACATGTCTAGCTACCAGTACATTATTTCTTCTTCGATTTAAAAGGTGTAATTTTCGATTCATAAATTTTCCTCTACGCCAACTATTATACACATAAAAAATGTGCTTTTGTGCACATTTTCTTAATTAGTCTTTTGCTCTTGAGCAGTATTTGCCATCAGCTGTACTGACAACGATTGTTTCACCTTCCTGGATGAATAGAGGTACTTTCACCTGAAGACCAGTTTCAACAACTGCATTCTTCTGTGCGGAAGTAGCTGTATCGCCCTTGACTGCCTGTTCGCATTCTGTAATCTTTAAAGATACTTTATCAGGAAGAATAACGCCTAAAATTTCGCCATCAAATACCTGAATATTAATCATTTCGGATGGTTTCAAGAAATTCTTTTCCCATTCTACTCTTTCTTCAGGGATTTCAATCTGATCATATGTTTCTGTATCCATGAATACTAAAGAAGTTCCATCATCATAAAGATACTGCATTTCTCTTTTATCAATGCTGGCTTCTTCAACACGGTCAGAACCAATCAGACCAAGTTCTTTTACAACACCTGTTCTTGGATCTTTAACTTTTAAAGCGACTTTCATTTTAGCCATCGCTGTTTTATTCAATGATTTATCAAGGCACTGATAAAGATTACCTTCCCAAATAAAACACTGTCCTGGTTTAATTTCTGTTGACTGAATCATATGTATACCACCTTTACTTTTTCCGTAATTAATTTTAGTAAAATAAGCTTATTTGTCAACATACATCCCTCTTGAGGAAGTATAGGAAAGAATCGTTATATCATCTTCATCTAGCGTTAATACTAAAGTTTCAGGATAGTCTTGTGTAATCGTGACATAGATAAAATGATCATCCACTTCATACATTTCATTATCTTCGAGATTTCCTTCCAGAAGCTTTTGCTTGATATCACTGATGACACGTATTTCCTGCTGCAGATACATATTTGCTTCTTTCATGTTCATCATGCATTGCATATTTACTTTATCACGCAATGCAATCACTGTGACAACAGAAACAATATACAACAGAATAGAAAGAAAATATGTCGAAACAAATCCATCAGTATTTCGCAATCGCTTCTGTATACGCATCTTCTCCCCTTTCATACTGCATATAAATCACATGATTCTCTTCATAAAACATACATGTATCTACATGGATGTAAAAGATTTGTGTTCCAGGCTGCAGAATTATATTCTCATTGATCAATGACAATTTCATCTCTTTCTTTTTATATGTAAAATACAGCGCATCATCTTCAATTCTTGGAGAATATGACAGTACTAGAATTCTACGCAATTGATACGTTGCAACGATATCCTGCAGACAATCTGGCTGTTTTAAAGCATGAGATATTGTTGAAATTGATAAAATAATGACAGGTATCATCATGACTACAATCAGAAGTGTCAACAGGTAATCAATCAATACGGTTCCTCGATTGTTTCGCATAGATCTATTTCCTGAAAAAACAAATCAAAATCATCCTGCATGATTTGACTTTCTTCCTGCAGCTTTTCCTGTATCTTTACATGTACAACAATACAGCTGTAAACAATCACAGAAATCAAAGATGTAATCAGAACACTAATCAAAGCATCATTTAGTAAAAATCCATCATTTTTCAACAAGTCTTCCACCTCCCAGTTCTATTACGATCTTTTTTCCATTCACATCTACTGTTTTTGCCTGGTTCACATTTCCATTCTCATTAAAAATCACTGCAATTTTATCCCATTGAAATGTAATATGCTTTGCTTCTTTGAGTGCGGTAGATTGATGATATAGATAATCACTTTGAAATAAGTATTTGTTATTTCTAGAGAATTCGTGGAATGGAATGACAAGTAGTGTCATGACGGAAACTGCCACAAGAACAATACAGCATTCCACAAGCATAAACCCCTCATTCGATGAAAGCTTCTCCATCTCTAATCTGTAATTGCTTTGAGCCATCACATTCCACCTGTGCTTCATTCAATAAACCCGCATTGATCAAATCATCCACACTCTGTGGATACTCATCATATTCCATCTTGTACTCAAGAATTGCCGCATCTGCAACTTTTTCAATTGCTTTGCATCCTTTACGATTGACAACCGACAGTGTCTTTTGAATGGATGGAACAGAGAGCAAGAAAATAACCGAAATAATAATAACTACGATTGTCATTTCCAGTAATGTAAAACCTTGATTGTTCTTTTTCATATATCCTCCTTGAGAACGTTCCTCAATATACATATTCACAAAAATTCAATCAGTTCCAAAAATTTCTTTTATAAATTCTGCAGCATTGTCATTGGCATCATTAATATCTGGTATACATAAATCAAAACAATCGCAATCATTGAATAAGAAATGAGTTGAATATATGTACTGTATCGTTTGATTGCCTGCTGTTTGCGTATTTCTACCATTTGTAAATATCCTTCCAGCATTTCTTCACTGCTGCTAGAAAACACCGCAATCTTCAAAAACCGAAGCAAAGCTTTTTCGATATGTGTTTTCTGGATGGCTTCTATCAATGTTTCTCCTCGCATTAAATGTTCATCGATTTCTTTTGCGATATAAGAAACACATGGCTGCTGTTTTACTTGAGATAATATATGTAATGTATTTTGTGTAGAGACATTTCTTTTTAAACATTCCAGGAAAAAGCGTGCAAACATTGCAGATACAGAATGTACAAGAATACTGTCTGGAAATCTTTTTGCGACAAAGCAGTATGTATTGACAATATGTTTCTTTTTTAAAGCAGTCATAACAATTAGAAAAAGCAATACAATTCCCCATAGAAGAAATTCTGCAATCCACTGGATTGCTTCATGCATCACCAGCAAGTGGTCTGTTTCCACTTGAAATCCCATCAGTAACGTAATCATATTTGGTAAAATCAATGCATTAAATAAATACATTCCAACGATCATTCCTAAAAACAGAAGACTTGGATATAACATTCCATCAATGATTTGTTTTTGACTCTTTTCGATTGCCCGATGCATTTCAATGCATGTCAATAAGCTATCTAGAAACGGCATACATTGACTCATGCTTTCAAATAAGACAACATAGCTTTTTGGACAGTACAGATAAAAAAATGCATGTAAGCTTTCTCCATCATTTAATCGATTCATGATTTCATCAAATGCTTTCTCATTTTCTTTTTCTTTCAATACAACAAGTGCATCTTTGATAGAAAAACCACTATCTAGAAGTTTTGCAATGGCCTCACAATCTTCTTTACGCAATATATTCCTTGGCTTGTTCATATGTAATTTCATTTTGAAAGAGTGCTTGTTCAATTTGCTTTGATAATGGAATAAATGCATCACTGACATCTCCTTTCTCAAAATAATATGTGATTTCTTTTTCATTCATATATTCATAAATTCCTGTTTTTTCCCCATTTGCTTTTTCAAAGAGTCTTTGTGAACTGATTCCTTTCAATACATCTTTCAACTGATACTTTTCAACTCCTAGATCCAGCATTCTTAATATTGTTGAAACACAAGAAAAAGAATGAATCGTACTGACAACAAGGTGTCCTGTTAATGCACATCGAACTGCCATTTTTGCGGCAGTTTCATCACGTATTTCACCAATCATAATGATATCTGGATCATGACGCATTAATTGTTTAATGCCATCGGCATATGACATATGTTGTTTTTCATTGATCTGTATCTGTACATATTTCTCATTCACAACTTCAACAGGATCTTCTAATGTAAAGATTTTTTTATTCTGTACTGCATTTAACAATGTATATAGCGTTGTCGTTTTCCCACTCCCTGTAGGTCCAGAAAACAAATACAGCCCATTCTTCTGGTTCATGACATTTGTTAAATACATTGTTGTTGAAGGATCAAAACATAAATCTTGAATACACAATTGATTCTTAGAATTTAAAATACGCAATACACCAGAACGCATGTAATAACTTGATACAATCGAAAACCGCAATGAAAGATCTTGTTGAAGAACTCTTTCATGAAAAGATCCTGTCTGTGGCTGAAAAGTATTGGATACATCTAAATTTGCACGATACATTAAATAATAAAACAGACGAATATCATCTTCTTTCGGTATCAGCTGTTTCATTTGCCCATCAATGCGCATTTCAATATTCATTTTCTCTTTCTTCCCATTTGTAATATCAAAATGAATATCACTGACTTGATACTCTAATGCAATCTTTAATATTTCTATCAATCTTTGTTCCATAAAAAAACTCCTCAATACTAATACTTTATTCACATAAATTTGAGGAATTCCAAAAAAAAAAGACTATAACAAATGCAAGTTGCCATAGTCTAATGTGATTCTGTTATTTTGTGATTAGTCGTTCATGAGTTTTCTAGCATAACCGATAACGCCTTCGCCATCCATCATACCATACATTCTCATATCGATACCTTCAACAGGCTTTCCTGGATACTTAGCCTGTAACTTAGCTAAAGCATAACGAACCTGAGGTCCGAGAAGAACAACGTCTGCATCTGGTGCATGCTTTTCTTCTTCATTTAAGCTGTATGCTGCGATATCATAATCTTTACCAGCCTTTGCAGCTGCCTGCTTCATCTTGTTAACTAATAAAGATGTGGACATTCCTGCTGCACAAAATAATACGATTTTCTTGTCTGCCATGTTTTTAACTCTCCTTAATTTGTAAGTGCTTTCACTTGCAAACACTATACCACCTTTTCAAAGAGATTTCTATAAAAATTTTTCAAAAAAATCAGGCAAGACTTATTATCCTGCCCAATTCATCGTATATGTTCCATCAACTCTTTCAACAACAATGTAGTACCATCCAGCATCTAAAGATGTTGTCTCGTTGTATTCTCCACTGCCTTCAAGTTCAGCAATCATCGTTGTATTACTTTGATCCAAAGTTAAAGCATACAGTTTAAAATATCCTGTTCCATCAAATGTTCCATTGAAATTCATTGCCCCCGTCTGCAGATTCATTAAACGGATTTTATATACATCATCTTCAAAGACAACTTCACCATTTTTACTTTCATCTGCTTCTAGTGGCAAATCAAAATGTTTGTCATTTGTTGTTTTCTCTGTTTCAGATGAAGATGTATCTTCTTTCTGTTTGATAATACCTGTAGAAAATAATTTCTTTCCAATTGTCACAATAGAGGAATCGTTTTTAGAAACACTGACAGTTTCTAATGTACCACTGACTGTATAGTCCTGCTCATTTTCTGTATATGTATATGTACCATAGATTGTATTATTCTGAACATCAACTTTTCCTACCGTACATACCTGTTTTGTAACACGGCAATGATTTCGAACTGCCATATTGAATACATTTTCTGCTTCGGTTTCTGAAAAATCCGTCTTTGAAATTGGTGTTGTAATTTCCTTTGACGTTTCACTAGGTAAAGATGGCTGCTTTGAAGCACATCCCAAAAGACATGCACACGCTAAAACAAGAATGCTTTTTTTCATACATTCACCATCTTCTTTGCATACTGCAGATACATGTTTGTCGCAAGTTCCTGTTTGATTGTAGAACGAGGTCCATGTCCTGGTAAAACAATCAGATCATGCGGCATATCCATGAATTTCATTAAGGACTGCATCATCTCCGTTTCATTTCCACCATATAGATCTGTTCTTCCAATACTTCCCGCAAATAAAGTATCTCCTGTAAATAAAAGATTGCGATAGCGGATCACACAGCTGCCCTTTGTATGACCTGGTGTTTTTGTCACTTCTACGTGAAATGAGCCAATCTGCATATCTTTCAGCAATGGTTTGACTGGTGTATATACCGGTGCATCAAATCCATGAGAGCCTGCATATCCAGGATCTACAAGATCATAGTCAGCAAGATCCATATATACTTCACATGAATATATATCCACAAGATCATCTGTTGCCTGTGTATGATCTTCATGTCCATGAGTCAAAATGATTCCATCAACAATTTCATCTTTAGAAATACATTTAGCAATCTCTTTGGCATTCTTTCCAGGATCAATGATCAAAACATGACCATTTTCATGAAGCACATAAATATTTTCACCATATAAACCAATTGGTAATGTATCTAACTTCATAGATATTAAAAAAATAAGTCAAAAAGACTTATTTCTTCTCCTTATGCAGAGTCATTTTGTTACAACGTGGGCAGTACTTCTTGATTTCCATCTTTTCAGCATGCTTACGCTTGTTTCTTGTACCAATGTAGTTTTCTTCACCACATTCACTACATTTAAATGTAATATTGTCTCTTGGCATTGTTTATTCCTCCTGACTTTTTGCTAGAGAAGTATATCATAAACAATACTGTTTTCCAAGTAAAATTAACTCTCTAACGGAAGATATCATAGCGTTATTCTATCAGTTTGTCTAGCAAAAAATCAGAAGCTTTGTCGAACTATTTTCTTTACAGCTGTATAATACTAATGGAGGTATCCTATGAAACGTAATGAAACACGTCCTGTGTATGTAGGAAATTTACAAATTGGCGGGCAAAATAAATGCATTCTTCAATCCATGACGAATGTTCCTGCCAAGAATGTTGAAGAAACAATTCAACAGATTTTAGAATTAGAAGAAAATGGATGCGAATTAATTCGTATCGCTGTATTAGACGAAGAGGATGCACGTGCTATTCCAGATATTAAAAAAGGAATTCACATCCCTCTTGTTGCAGATATTCACTTCAATCATCGTCTTGCATTAATTGCGGCAGATGGTGGTGTTGATGCAATTCGTATTAACCCTGGAAACATTGGTTCTAGAGAACATACAGAAGAAGTTGTGAAAAAGTGCAAAGAAAAGCACATTCCAATCCGTATTGGTATCAATGGCGGTTCTTTGGAAAAACAATTTCTTGAACAATATGGTGGACTTTGTGCAGAAGCAATGATTGCTTCTTGTGACCGTCACGTCAAAATACTGGAAGAGCTCGATTTCCATGACATTGTTTTATCTTTCAAGAGCAGCGATGTTGAACTGACAATCGATGTATATGAAAAAGCAAGTCAACACTATCCATACCCCCTTCATTTAGGCGTTACAGAAGCAGGTGGATTTACAGAAAGTGCAGTAAAATCTTCTGCAGCTTTAGGTACATTATTACATGAAGGTATTGGAGATACGATTCGTGTATCTGTATCTGCACCTCCAAAAGACGAATTGATTATTGGAAAGAAACTTCTCAAAGCTTTCCATTTAACACAGAATGTACCAGATCTAGTTGCCTGTCCAACATGTGGAAGAATTCAGTATGACATGCTTCCACTTGTCAAGGAAATAGAAGAATACCTGGAAACAGTGCATGAAGATATTACTGTTGCAATCATGGGGTGTCCAGTCAATGGTATCCAGGAAGCTGGCAGAGCAGATATTGGCGTTGCAGGTGGATATGATTCTGGACTGCTGTTCAGAAAAGGTGAAGTCATTCGTAGAGTTCCACAGAATGAAATCAAAGATGCTTTGATTGAGGAAATCAATAAACTCATTGAAGAAAAAAAGAATATCCAAAATTGGTTGAGGTTTTGACATATTGTAAAATAATATGATGTTCATGAGGTCTTGAAGGAAAAT
>QQXM01000138.1 GCA_014610835.1 Erysipelotrichaceae bacterium 7770_A6 | reverse complement strand
CAAAAATAATATAAAAAAACAGCGTAATTATGCGCTGATGTTAAAGATGGCTTTACAAAGAGGTGTCAAAGACCCGAATAATACGATATAATAAAAGTACCAAAGAAAGTTAATAAAATTCTTTGTATAAATTAATAGAACTAGTTTATATTGATTCTTCTAGAAAAGATGAGGTTAATAATGCTGAGACACTTCTTGTTGACATCTAAAAAATCAGCTGTTGCTTTTTCAACAGTGTATTTAATAACACGGGTTTTATATCTTATCACGCCTTTGACTGTGACATATTTGATACAATGCGTTGAAAATAAAGATAGTAATTGCTTTTTACATACTGCAGTATTTTATTTTGTTCTCTTTTTTGTTACACAGATAATGGACTATTTTACGGATATTACAGAAGAAAAATGTTATGCAGATTCATATGTCAATCTAGTTAGATTGATATCTCATAAAATTTCATTCAGGAATTATCGCAATTCAGATTTATCACTTGAAGAAATTAATCAATTGACTGGACAGGAATTCGAAAAAGCAAATAAATATTTTGGCTATATTAGCAAAATGGTGAATTCAAGAAATAGAATAAATGAAAAGATCATCTTTCTTCATGTCAGCAATAC
>QQXM01000013.1 GCA_014610835.1 Erysipelotrichaceae bacterium 7770_A6 | reverse complement strand
AAATAATATAAAAAAACAGCGTAATTATGCGCTGATGTTAAAGATGGCTTTACAAAGAGGTGTCAAAGACCCGTGTAATTCTATGACCTGGAGAAATCCAGGTTTTTCTTTTTGACTGTTTTGTTTTATGATATGTATATGATCCAGTTAACTGATTACTTATATAATGGCGATACGCTCATTCGTATCCTTCATAAATATAGTGCTGCTTTAGAAATGGAAGCAAAAAAGACAAATAATATTGTCGATCTAGCACATGTGTCATTTCTAAAGGAATACACTTCTTTATTAGAACACAACGATTTCTTAACGTCCCAGTCTCAAAGAATCCGTGAATTCTATAAAATTATGGCAGCAGATTATCCATTCCTTGCATTTACATTTCGTGGAAGAATCAAATCATTGATTCGTGCAGAAGAAAAATTCAATGGATATATCGTTCGTTACATTTATGAATATAAACAAAAGAACAATACATACCCTACTGCTGAACAAATCGTAGATGCAGTATCTTACTATCGAGATCTGATAGCGTATCGTATTGTGATCTGTATGCCAAAATGTCATTTACATTCAACAGACAACAAAGAAGAAATTGAATTAAATTATCTGTATGAAATAGCGAATCGTATTCCATCTTTTATGGAACAGAATGGATTCACAAGTGAAAAACAAAGAAAATTCCGAGTTTCTTCCCCATTATTAAATGATGATGTAAAACCATACTACAGAGATTATATTCATGATGCAAAAAAGAATGGATATCGTTCTTTACATATCTCATTCTTTGATAATTTATCCAATTCTTATGTAGAATTACAATTACGCACAAAAGAAATGGATGATTATTCAGAAATTGGCGATGCAAATCATACATTGTATGAACAAAGACAAATCAAGCAGCGTTCAGAAAGAAGTGAAGTCAAGCAAAATGAATGCATCTATTTTGATGAAGCATATCAAAGAGGCTTATCTTTACAGGAACTGGATTATTCTAAAGTCGATGTAAATATGTTTACCGCATTTGATGCATATCGTATCAATGATGGCTGTGGTCTTGTACAAGGCAGACTCATTCTTCCATATGAACACTTAAGCAGATTTCAAAATGACGTCATTGATTGACGTCATTTCTTTTACTTATCTAATACTTCTACCTGAATGTTCTTTACGCTGTCTTCCATGAATTTACACTCATCATCTGTTAGTGTAATATTGCATACATTCACCGTATCTTTTACACTATTCTCTTTTCTCATACCAACAAGCAAATTCAATGATGCAGATTCATGCAACGCCCATGCTTCTACTAGATTTGCATAGGAACAATGGTATTTTTCACATAGAGGTTTCCACGCATCAAAAGCATTTAATAATGGTTGTCTATATTGTTGTTGTACCCAAGGAATACGAGAACGAATATCACTAGCCTGATATTTCTGTTTCAAGAAGTCAGGTCCTGTCAAGAATCCTTCCTCTAATACTCCATATACCTGAAATACAGTATTGTATTTCTCACACACCGGAAAATAGTCTCTACCATGAAATGGGGAAAGAATAGAGAAAAATTCCTGTACAAGAGAAACATCACCATACTTTTGATATTCTTCTAAATCAGATGGCTGTGAATTAGATAATCCATATGTACGGATCTTACCTTGTTTCTTTAAATGTTCTAAAGCTGATACTGTTTCAGAAACATCCCAATCCTTGCATACATAATGCACAATGATTGAATCAATCCACTCAGTATCCATTCTCAATAAAGAATCATCAACATCGCGAATGATTGCATCATAGCTTGTATCATTATTTACTGTATAGCCATCTCTGCTATAGTGGAAATTCCCACCATCATTTCTCCAGTTCAAAGAACATTTTGTCTGTAAAACAAAATCATTTCTACGTGTTTTCAAAGCCTTGCCTAGAAGGATTTCACTTTCACCCGTACCATAAACAGGTGCTGTATCAATATAGTTGATACCATGTTCTTTACATACATCCAGTAATAATTCTGTATCCTTTAAAGAAGAGTTGTGATCAGTCCAAACACTTCCTCCACCAAGTCCCCAAGTACCTAAAGAAACCTGCGATACTTCAATATTTGAATTTCCTAACTTTTGATATTTCATTTTTAAACCCCTTTAGTTGAAAATATTCTATCACAAAATACTATGCATAAAATGATTGTTAAATATAATATATTTGTATATTCAAACAACAAACAATGAGGTCAGTTTATGTTACCATTTACAAAAAGAAAATTATTTCAAACAAATCAATATTCCCATGTTTCACTTGTAATTTCAGCTTTGAAAAAGAATTACATTGATTTTCAAGTCAAAGAAAATGATATCAATGCTAGATATGGTATATTTGGCATGGATAAAGCAGCATCTACATATATCCCTAGAAAAGCAAACACTATCTACTCCATATATGTCAGAAGAAAAGATTACGATACTGCATTACTCTTGCTTCATTCATCCATAAACAATTAAGCACAACAACTTTTAATATCATTTCAAAAAAACTAACTGAAATCTCAGTTAGTCTTATAACGTAATTGTCTTTGTATCTGTTCCAGCTTTTTCTTGTTTACATGTCACAGTAACTGTAGAACCTTCTTCTGCTTTTACAATCCATGAAACTTTCTTCTTTGCTTTCGCATTTGCATATGTTGTGATGTCACCATAGAATGCACCTGTAGAAGTTGCAGAGAAACCATCTAGATTTCCAATACTTTCTTCATTCTTGCCACTTACAGCTTCACATCCCTCAACACAGACAGTCACTGGTTTACTCACATGCAGCTGATTTGCCTCTTCCGTAAGATTTGTTGGCAGATATCCACGGTTTCCAACAACTGCAGAAATCTTATAAGCACCATCACTCACCTTTTCACTTGTCACTTCTTCAACCTTTAATGCAGGCAAAGATTTAGCAAAGCGAATATTGAACTTTGTATCATGTTCACATTCTTCACAAAGCATATTTTCAGGAGGATTCTGTACAGTAAATTTCACATCAAATCCTCCAATTTCAACATTTCCAAATGTTGGATGATTAAATACTTTCCAAGGAGAATAATACTGTGGGGCATGTTCTTTCACCCATGCAAGTGTAGCATTGAAACGTTTAAACATTATTGCTGGATCTTCTGGTTTTCCATTCCAGATATGAGGAACACCCGCTTTTGAAGCAACATCCCAGAATTCCATTGTATATGCTGGAACACCTTGTGACTGATAGAACCAGTCATCAAATGCACCAGAATCATAATGTTCCTGATCTGACATGAAGGAATCAAAGATATTCATCGCAACATATCCAAGTTCTTCTTCACCCATTTTCGCAATTGCTTTCATGCATGTCATATCTAATTCTGGCGCAGACTTTTCAGCTCTTGTTCCAGGAGGATATAACAACATACCGCCACTTGTATGGCCAATTGCCGCACCGCCAATATTGTTATGTGCTAAAGCAAAATCAACAAGTGCTTTGTTTTCAGGATTGCTCAATGGATATTTACCAGCACCTGGCTGTCTGGAATCTGGAAACCACCCCAATGGAAAGTTTCTATTAAAATCCAGTCCCCAGACATCTTTTTTCGTCTTAAGATTTTCATCCCCATCACATGCTTCAAAAACACCTTCTGGATAAATATCATAGAAATCACCATCTACATCACTTGGTTCTCTTAATGTCATAGAGCATTCCGTAGCAGGATCAATTTTCCAGGCACCATATGGTGTTTTGATACGCATCATACGAATCACACCATCACCGTCAAGATCCTCTTTCTGGATGCCACCCTTTTCTTCAAGGTATGGACGTGGTGCAGAACGCAGGGAATATGGTGTTGATAAATACTTTTCTGCACCATCTGGTGTCACACGAGGAATGACATAGAATGTTTTTTCATCAAGCAGTTTAGTAACTTCATCATCTGTTCCATAATTTGTAACAAGATAGTCAATTGTATGCATTGCACACATTGTAGAAGTTACTTCCCCTGCATGAATATTACCATCAATATATAATGCAGGTTTACTGTCTGCAGATCCATTCTTTGTGTTTGTAAGTGTAACTGCATACTGATTTCTTCCTTCTTCTGTAACTAGATTTACTTCCAGTTTCACAAGATCAGGATATTCATTAGCAAAATATTCTAAATTACTTTTTACTTCATCATACTTATAGTAATGATCATATTGAAATGTTGTTTTCATATACCTGCTCTCCTATAGTACCTGGGATAAAAATTCTTTTGTACGTTCATTTTTTGGATGATTGAATACTTCATCTGGTGTACCTTCTTCTGCAATGACGCCACCATCAATGAATAGCACTCTATCACTTACTTCTTTTGCGAAACCCATTTCATGCGTAACAATGACACATGTCATACCACTTTCAGCTAAATTTTTGATAACTTCCAAAACACCTTTCACCATTTCAGGATCTAATGCACTTGTAGGTTCATCAAACAGCATCACATCAGGATGCATAGCCATCGCTCTAACAATTGCTAAACGCTGTTTCTGACCACCTGATAATTTACGTGGGTATTCATTCGCTTTTTCTTCAAGCCCAACCTGTTTTAATAACTCCATTGCTTCTTTTTCAGCATCTGCTTTCGATACTTTCTTTTCAAGCATTGGTGTAATTGTAATGTTGTTCAATACTGTTAAATGAGGAAATACATTAAATTGCTGGAAAACCATGCCAATCTTCTGTCTATGTGTATCTAGGTCAGTACTCTTTGGATCTAATTCTTGTCCTTCAAAGATAACCTTCCCACTTGTTGGTGTTTCCAGCAGGTTCAAGCATCTTAGAAATGTACTCTTTCCTCCGCCACTTGGTCCAATAATAGATACAACTTCTCCCTGATAGATTGTTTGATTAATTCCTTTTAATACTTGTAGAGAACCAAAGTTCTTCTTGAGATCGACTGTCTCGATCAATGATTTTTTCATATCAGTCACTTTCAGCCAACCTCTTTTCTAATAATCCTGACAACCACGTTAATACAGTTGTCATAACTAAATACATACCTGAAATGATAAACAATGGCTGCCATGTTAAGTATTTATTTAAAAGTAATACTCTTGTATACATCAATTCATACATCATGAATGTACCAGCTAAGGATGTTTCCTTGATCATGGAAATATATTCACCAGCTAAAGATGGAAGAATCGCTTTCACTGCCTGTGGAAGAATAATCTTGATCATACAGTTTTTAGCACTCATACCTAAAGATCTGGCTGCTTCCATCTGGCCTGGATCAACAGATAAGATGCCACCTCTAATGATTTCAGATACGTATGCACTAGAGTTCAAGATCAATGAGATGACAACCCACTGTTCCTTTGTGATAAAGTTCAATGCCGGAAAAGCAATTGGCAGAAAGAGATACGCAATATACATCTGTACAAGTAATGGTGTACCTCTTAAAACAATAACATAGACATTTGCGATTGCACCAATGACTTTGTTTTTAGATAAATGCAGAATTGCAATCAAAGTACCAACGATTGAACCAAAGATAACCGCAATCGCTGCGTATTCCAGAGTACCAATCGCACCCTTTAAAAATATTGGATAGTAAGCACACCAGACTTCAATAATTCCCTTATTCATTTTTCCCTCTTATTCTTCATTTGGAGATACACCAGCTGCATCACATGCGGCATAGTACATATCTGTATATAAATTGGATTCGTATTTTCCACTTGTAGCTAATGAATCAATTACCTGGTTCACTGCATCAATCAAAGAAGTTTCACCTTTCTTGACTGCAGCAACGTTACCAGATTCATCAGCATATTGACTTAAATCAAATTCAACACCATTCTTTTCATAAACACTGACAAACATTCCATCACTTGTTTCCGCATAGTTCTTAGCAGTTGTACTGTCTAATGCAATCGCATCGATCTTACCAGTCTGAAGTTCAAGAATTGCCTGATCCAATGTAGCGACTTTCTGTAAATCTGCATCTGGAATCTGATCTGTTACATACATTTCCTGTAAAGAGTTTGCCTGAGTGTCGATTTTCTTCCCAGAAAAATCAGCAAGTGATTTATATTCATCTGCTTTTTCAGCAGGAACAAGTAATGTATGATGTGCAGCCGCTGAAGATGACTGGTAACCATGAGAGAGTTCAAACTGTTCAGCTCTATCTGCTTTGTATCCAAAACCAGAAATACCAATGTCAACTTTTCCTGTATCAACAGCTGTTAATACTGCATTGAAATCCATTGTTTCAACCTTCAGATCTACTCCAAGACTGTTTGCGATATATTGTGCAAGCATAATATCTGATCCTTTAACATTTCCTTGATCATCCACAAATTCACTAGGTGGATAGTCAGGAGAAGTTGCCAATACAATTTGACCTTTATCAAGAATATCTTTTAGCTTCCCATCAGCTTTAGAAAGATCAACATCTGCTTTTCCTAATTCTTCATATAATTTGTCATAACCAGGTCCTGTATACCAATCACTTGTTGATGAAGAGCTGTTTGTAGAAGTGGATGCACAACCTGTAGTGAGTAATAATCCTGCAGCCATAAGTCCGGCTAATACCTTATTCATATTTTTCATAAATTTTTCTCCTCTTTCTGTTTTAAATTGCTTAGATAAATTGAATCACTTTCTTTCTGCGTCGGACTTTCATAACTTTCTCCCTATAAACAAAAAATCGTCACTGGATATATTCCAGAGACGACTATAAATCGCGGTACCACACTGGTTATTGATAAAAACTAATTCATCAATCACTCTTATCATTAACGCAGATATCACGTTCCTTACTATGATTTCATAAGGACTTCTCCCAGATGCGCTTCACCAATCCTTTCCTTATCGACCTCACACTCTGTATCGACTCGCTTCAAGTTTCAGATAGGTTACTCTTCTGTTCTTTGAATGTAACTAAGATTCTAAAGGCAACCCTTTTCTTTGTCAATGCTTTTTACAATTATTTTTTCTGAAAATGTTTTCATTTAATAATCATATTTGTAAATATTTCATTTCTGAATAAATCCTTGATCTTCTTGTGGAATTTCATCAGAAGTAAATCTATCAACCTTCATATGAAGATCATACTTTTTACGTAATGTTAAAATCACATTCATCATTTCTGAAGCATGATGAACATCAATTGCTTCCTGATTTTCCCAGCAGTCAATTAATAAAACTGTTTCTTCATCATCAACAGGATAGAAATATTCATATCTTATATTCCCCTGTTCTTCTCTGATTTTCTGTACTGTTCCGCTTTCCATCATTTCCTGTGCAAACTTTCTTGCGGAACCATTTGTTCCTGAATAATAAATATTAACTGCGATCATATATGTCCTCCCATTTTTCCTACATCCATAAGTTAAAATACACTTTGAATGATATTTTTTTAAATTTGTGCATCATTTATGCATCACAATAAAAAGAAAAACCGCTTATTTATGCGGCTTTTTCAGATAAAAGTGGAGCTGACGGGACTACCTGTTTTCCTGTTCTTTTCTCGCCTTTTCCTTTGTTCACCGCGCTATTTTGTTGTATATCTTTCCTTTGTTTTCCTTAGTTTTCTCTATATTACCATTTTGTGTATCATTTGTGCATCACGAAAAGGCGCCAGGTTACTTTTCCTGGCGTTCCTTTATGTCTTTTCTGATCAGCTGCTTCAGGTATGCGTTGGTCGAGGTTCCTTCTTCGTTTATCTTCTTTAAATGATCCAGGATATCCTTGTCCAGCTTCATGTTCAGCTTGACGGTCTTGTTTGTGTAGTGCTCAGACAGCCACTTGTTTGTAGCGTCTTTCTGTGCTTCTGATACAGCCATCCTCATTCTCCTCCATCCTTATTTTATAATACAGAGGTTTGCTAGTCTATCTTAAGCTGGATCGCTGGGATCTCTTTATCTCTGTACTGAATCTGAGTCACCTTTTCCAGTTGTGCTCCAGCCTGTTCAAAATACCAGATACACCGTATCGAATCCGTCCAAGTGGAGGAATATGTGAAGTGCTTTATTCCATTCTCTTTCATAATTCTAACGTATGAATTTACCTTTTCTGAATTGAAGACTGAATCGAAATTCAGGAATTCATTTCCATCCTCAGCGGCTTCTCTGTACGCCCGGTAAACTTCATAGAAGTCCAGCGTTTCCCATTCGAGCATTTTGTTCTGGTGTTCCTTCATCAGCATTCGCGCTGCGTTTCTTGTTTCCTCGTCCTTTGCTTCTCTGTAGGTTCTGATGATTTCATCTTCGAGCCTGCTGTAGTATTCAAATTTGCTTTCCATGTGTGTTTTTCCTTTCTTCTAGTACCCACAGTATACTGTAGTACAGTATATAGTCAAGCGAATGATTTGCGTTTTTCGGCAAACTAAAAAAAGCCCGGATTTCTCCGGGTTTCTGCTTATTTGCTTCTTGATTTCTTGACCTTGGCCACGACCTTGTCACGTGTAGAGGACTTCTTCTTGTCTGTGGAGCCGTATTTTTTCAGGAATGCACTCTTGTCTGGTTCCGGTACGCATCCAGCATCGATTGCGCCTCGTACCCATTCAATGAATTCATTTAAATTGGCATGCTTATGCGCATTCTTATCGTGTAGCATTCCTTTAACAGTTGCTCCCAGCTCCATTGCGTCGTAGTTGTTTTTATCGAATTTAGTCATGTTTTTTTTCCTCCTACTTGTAGTCCTTCAGATGGCTCCAATTGCCTACGCCTTTTTGTTTGATTGACTTACTCATGTTCACGCCTTTTCTTGTAAGTATTGTCAGATAGCCATTTTCGTTATCAATCGCAGTGTACCCCTTTGAAAGAGTAAGAATTGCACGTCTTGTATTAGGAGCATATCCGGCGTTATCTAATTTGTGATAGAGTGAATTTTTGTCTCTTGACTCTTTAAATTCCCACATGTCCACGACACTTGTAGATACGATCTTGCTGTCATCAACTTTGAATCTCATAACAGCTGCTCTTGAATTGTTTCCGTAGGCTAGCGATGATCCAAGGCTAGTAGCTGAATATAGGCCTTTTCCGTACCATTCTTGACCACCAGCGTTATAGAGTAGTTTATCATCTGTTTGTGTCTTTACCGCTATAGCCTTTCCTGGGAATGCTCTATTTTCGTTTGTTGTTCTGAACGTTTCAGTTCCGCTCATGCTGTCGAGGGTTTTGTCATCCACCAGATTTGGCGCCCCGTCAAGACCAGAGTTGTTGATAAATCTTTGATAGTCGGTATCCCAGGTATAATAGCTCCCTGCTGCTTTTCCTTGAATTGATTTCTGAACAAGATCAAATTGATCATCTACGCTCATCTTTTGGAAGTCGGATACACTAAATGTTCCGCCTCCGCTTGTACTTGCTGCTGAGGTCGCCGCGGCGGCGACTGTGGTGGCTCCACCGCCTGCAGCTCTTCTTTTGACGCTTCTTTGTCCACCTGAGCCCATACTAGTCTTCTCCTCTCATTAAGTCAAGACCTCCCGTTTGAGCCTCCGTCGAGGACTGCCACTCTGCCCTCTAGGGAGGCCAGCCGGTCTCGCAGCGCGTTCTGGTCCTTCTGTAGCGTTGCTACCCGATTGTCCAGTCTGTCACTGATCTTGTCTATCTGCTTTTCCAGACGTGTGATGTTGTCGGTCAGGTCATCCAGTTTTGTTAGAATAACACCCACCTGCTGGCCATCTTTTTTACTCGCGGTAAGTCGCCCGATTAAAAATCCGTTCAATGCAACGACCAGACTTCCCAGTGCGATGATCTGTCCTGTTTCCATAGACTATCTCCACACTATTCCACACTGTCTTTACCGCTTCCATCGTCAATCTCAGGCAGTCCAGCGAGAGATGTCAGCAAGGAATACAGACCGGCAACCGCTGAAGCGCTGGCAACCATTAGCCAGTCCACGTCTTTGATCACCTGTCCTACGGTGAATAGTGATAGTGCTGTCTGTGCCATGGTCTTGACGGCTCTTGTTCCTGCTCGTTTCCACCACTCTAGATTGAATAAATTGTTCATAGGGTTCCTCCTTTTAAAATAAAAACCCGGCATTTCTGTCGGGTATATGCATCAAATGACGCGTTTTACGCTGGCTGTGGCGCTCACCAGTGTTCCTGCTGCACTGACTGTCCAGCTGATCGGTACTGTGGCTCCCTGCGTGCCCTGGCGTGTCTGTACGGCGCCCTGCACTGGCAGGGTAACTGTTCCGCCTGCTGTTGCGGTAGCCGTGGCCGTTGCGCCTGGCACATTTACTCCGCCTGCCTGCATCTGTACAGTGACGTCTCCAGCCGCGGTGGCTGTGAATACGAAGTTTGCAAGGATTTCAAATGTTCCGGCTTTTCGTATTTCCAGGTTACCGTTGTTGAGCCTTGCCTCCTGGTTCGTCTGGATGGCTGTAGATCCTAGTGGTATCTTCTGGTTCGCGCTCAGCGCTGTCTGCGTTATACTAACAGCTACTAGCATGGCCTGTCACCTACTGCAGAGTAGCTCCAGGGCAGCCGTAGAAGTTGCCGTAGCCGTAGCCTCCATAGCATGGAGGATTTGTCACGTATCTTCCAAGGCTGCTCAGGATGTTCTGTGTCTGTGTCGCATTGGTAATTGCACCCAGTGCCTGCTGATAGTCTCTGTTGAGTTCATCGTACTTATCCTGCATCATCTGTGTCTTCAGATTGCAGCAGCACTGCTCCATCTGATGGCTCAGGTTGTTGATGCTTTCCTGTACGCCATTGAAGCCCTGCATCATTCCCATCTGTGTCTGGTTGAATCCCTGCATGTTTGTGACTGTGTTCTGTTCGATGAGTCTTGCGTTCTCATACGCTGTGTCGCACAGTCCGCTGCTCAATCCATCCAGCTTGCTGATGATTGACTGTGTGTCAAAGCCTCGCTGCATATCAGCTGATAGGTTGCCGTTACCGTTGTTGCCCCATCCTCCAAATCCGAAGATCAGGAAGAAAAGAATTAGAATAATGATTCCGTTTCCTTCCAGAAACCCGTCGTGGTCAGTCGTGTTCTTTGGCATGACTGCCGCAATGTCTGACAATGTCATATTGTCCATGTGTGCTCTCCTTTCATCTCTATTTCCAGTCTGCAGAACTGCCTACTTTAGTAGGTTCTTGAATTGCTCCGCCATCGCCTTCGCTCTCTCGAGGTCCTGCTGTGTGTACTTTCCTGAGTTCATCAGCTGGTTCAGAACCGCCTGCGGGTTCTGTCCCTGCATTGATCTCTTGAAGTCCATAAACTGCTGGAGCATGTTTCTCTGATTGTTATTTCTTAGAGGATTCATCGATGTTTCCTCCGTTCTGTTTTCTGTTCTGAATCGAGGAGATCCATTCCTGGAATTCCTTTTTTGTCAGATAGATGTCTTCTGGCCTGTCTTCATGTACCTCCTGGAACTGGTACGCCTTGATGGTTCTGTAGCCGCTGGCATCTGCCTGCACGTGGTAAAAGATCGGATTGTTGCTGTCCATCAGGATGGCGGATTCGTTTGGTCTCAGGCTGTAGGCCTTTGCGCTCTCCATGCCGTTGACGTACTGCACCTGATTGATGGACTGAGGCTGCTGGAAGGCTTGGAATCCAAATCCTCCGGGTGCCTGCGGGTATCCTTGAAATGGTGTCATAGTGTATTTCTCCTTTACAACATCATCTTATACCCTGTGGATCCACCGCTCTGTCCCTCTTTTGTGCCTCAAAAGCGGAGAGCGCCAGAGATATTAACAGTCTCCAGTAGTAGTCGTTAAGATCCTTTACCGTTTCTTCGAACTCATCCTTTGACATTTTTGCATCCTGGTAATGCCACTCGCTGTCTTGCATCTTGTTTCGCAGCTGGTACACCACGGCCTTCTGCCTCTCGCTCAGCCCCTGTTCTTCTACCAGGAAATGCACGAAGTCGGGAGGCAGTGGTGTCTGATATCGTCTGTTTACTCTGCGGTTCATGTGTGTTTGCTTCTCCCGTCTGGCTACTTCACGCGGATTCTCTGTCCAGCGTAGATGCGGTTAGGATCGGCGATGCCGTTCATTGCGGCCAGCTTCTGGTATGTTGTGCCGTATCTTGCGGCAATGGCTGACAGTGTGTCTCCTCTTCTGATCGTGTAGTAGACGGCTCTATTTGCGGCCATTTTCCTGTTCACGATTGCCTGCACCACTGTGTAGTTGTAGCCTGCTGCAGTCAAACGCCTTTTACGGTCTTCACCATTGCCCCAGGCGCCGTTGATGACTTCCTGTGCGATGACTTCGTTTGACTTTCTTGCTGGTGCTGGAGCTGGCTTTGACGCAGTTCCGCTCTTGCCGGCGTACTTGTTCCATGTGTTTACGTCACCATAGAACACGTTGCAGTCCAGGTTACCGTTGTAGCCATTCAGGCGACCGGAGCTTGTCCACTGCCACATGCAGTAGAAAGGCCACCACTTTACTTTTGGTCGTGATCCTGCGCTGGCCATACTGTAGTTGTAGTCCGGGCTGTTGTCTCTGTACTTGGCTACCCATAGGCCGTAGTCTGCTGCTGCGACTGATGACCAGTTGTGCGCGTTGACTACTGACTCGGACATGTAGATCACAGGTTTTACTCCTGAAAGCTGATATACTCTGTCGAGCCATCTCTTTGCCCATGCGACGTCGCTTGTGTTTCCGGATTCCCAGTCAAGGATAGGGATACCCTTTCCAAAGTAACCGCGGCAGTTATTATAGAAGTATTCTGCTTCTCTGACTGCGTCATTTGTCGGTCTAGCGAAATGATAAAACCCGAAAGGCTTACCCAGCTTGATTGCCTGCTGGATGAACTTGTCGCAGTACTTGTCTACGAAGTTAAGGCCTTCCGTTGCCTTTGCAATCACGAAATCGCAGGCAACATCTGAGATATTCAGTCCTGCCTGCCAGTTTGATACATCGATTCCATTCATTGTTGTCATACTGTTTTCTCCTTTAATCTGACAAAATAAAAACTTGAGATAAGTTCCTCAAGTCTTTGTTAGCTGTTTGTCTGCTGCAGTGCTTCTGCCACTGCATCGTGCCATCTTTTTGGCACATCATCTAAGGTCATACGATTCATTTTGATTTGTCTCACGTACCATTTAACCATGGTTATTCTCCTCCTACGATTTCTGCAAGTGAAGCAATTGCTTCATTGATGGCTGTGATGTCAGCGGTGTTCTGACTGACTGTTTCTTGAAGTGTTGGCTTGTTCATTACAAATTCAATAACATCTGTCGTTGTGATTCCAATATTTGCATTGTAATGAGTCATGATTGATTCAATCTTTGTGTATCCGTTGTACGTCGCAACTACTGTTGCCCCGTCATCACTGTAAAGGTCAAAGTTGCCACCAATCTTTGCAAGTTCAGACTTTAGCGTGTCTACTGTCATTCCGTCTGCTACGAATGCCATCTGTAATGCTTCGGGGGAGTAATTCACCCCGTTGTCTAATACGTCATAAAACTTTCCATTGATTTTTAATTTGTTCATATTCTCTCCTTTATTAAGCCGTTCTTTCCCAAATGTAAACCGCTAGGTATGGCTGCATAGTTGAAGCACTTCCAGTATCTCCGTGACTGTGTGCGGCACCCCCACCAGTGTAGTTTGTACTGCCAAATGTTTCAGCAGAAGTTTTATTCCAGCCATAAGCAGTGAAATATGTGCTACCCGCTCTATATTCAGCGTTAAACCATGCTGGTTTACTGAATTTATGTACATGTGCAGTCATTTCATTCTGTGTAATAGCATGTGCTTGAGTAGTATGCTTGTGTGTTGCATTGCCACCGGTAGTACCTAATGGGTATGCATCATTAGCACCAATCAAGCATCGCCCGTCAGCAGTTTTCTTCCATGTACCGCCCCATGCTGTCTGAGGATTGAAAGTAGAACTTGTACTGAGGTAGATTGAACCGACTGGATGCTGTGAACTGTTTACCCAGCCCTTTATTTTTCCCCAGAAATATGTGAGTCCTGCCTGATCTAAATATTTAGCCATGGTGCCTCCTAGCTGGCGAGGATCGTGTCAATTTCAGAATTTGCGATGGCAGTCAGGTCTGTTTTCTTCATGTAGGCGGACAAGTCAATATCTGTGTTACCGATCTTTTCAAATGCGGACTTGGATTCTACCCATACGTATTCGTCATAGGCGTCTCCGGATGCGTGGCTGTGAGCCATCAGATAGATGACACCCTTTTTACCTTTTGCTGGAAGGCTTTCTACTACCTGGAGATCAAACTGTGTAACGCCTGCAATGGCTGAATTGATTGCTGCTGATACCTGGGATGCTGTCTGGTAGCCCTTGCCTGTGATAGCAGTGTTTACCTGTGTTGCTGTCTGATAGCCCTTAGCCTCCACTTGCTGCATTGTAATGAATCCTGTGATGTCCGTAGCCTTGGCAAAGTAAGAAGCAGCGTGGCCTTCCAATGCTTTTGAGTTGTCTACTACGCCGTCGCCGTCTGTATCATAGACAGCCTTTGTCATATCGCCGTTGCCGTTTCCTTTAGTATCAATCAAGTCTTTTAATACTTTACCTTGGGCAGCAGATAATGCGTTAGCTGTAGATGTGGACGTGAGTACGTTTTCGACTGTTGTCTTGTTTGCTCCAGATGCAATGCCAGCCAGCTTGTCCTTTTCTGCAGTCGTGTAGTCATTTGTAGATAGGACTTTGCCTTCTACCTTGTCTACCTTGTTGTTGAGCTTATCCTTGATCTTGCCCCAAAAATAAAGTAAACCATCATAATCTAAATACTTCATACTATTTTTTCTCCTCCTTCTAGTAAATTCAGTATTTCGGAATTCGTTATTTTCTCGATTCCAAGTGCTTCTAGAGACCTGTTACCGGTTAGTTCAACACTGTTGATCTGCGGCTTGTTTTTCAGTTTCTCATAGTCGCTTCCTGCGGTGCCCGCTCGAATAATAATCCTGTCGCGGACATCGATGTCGATGCGTTCTGCTGTTCTGTCGACTGGGATCTCTGTCATACCATGAATCCCTCCTTCAGAACTTCTCCGACGTCCTTTTGAATAATGTCGGAGTTCACCTCGCTTCCGTCCACGAAGAGCACGCGCGCCTGAATCAGACACGTGTCGTATATTCCTTTAGGGAGCTTGGCGGTGTCTTCTGACGTCAATGTCAGAGTAAATCCGTTGTCCTCGACGGTCATGTCTTCCATCGTCTTAGTGATGAGTTCGTCTCGATCTGACTCTGAAATGGTCAGCCAGATATCTTGTACTACCGATGGGTCCACCAGGATACGGATGTCAGGAGTTGAATATCTCTGTATAGTCATTGCTTTTTTCCTCCTATATGCAGATATCATCGATATCTGCCGTGTCTATCGTAGGTATGCTGGTGACGTCTCCCGGGTCGCCTTTTGGTCCGGGGTCTCCTTTTTCGCCGGGGTCCCCCTTAGGACCTGGATCTCCTTTAGCTCCGGGGTCACCCTTAGGACCTGGATCTCCTTTCTCACCTGGGTCGCCCTTAGGTCCAGGCGGTCCTTCTGGTCCGGGATCTCCTTTTTCTCCAGATGATGTTTTTGCCTTCACCATAGCCAGCAGTAGCTTTCCCTGTCGGGCTGATAGTGGTCTGTCTGGACTTCCGGAGTCCAGAGTATCCTCGACGTCTTTTTTGAATAGTAAATCTGACATAGGATCCTCCACTAGGCCGTGGCGGAGTCAATGTCTGCGTTCTCCATCGGTATCATGCCCTTGGAGATTTCTTCATAGTTTGTCTTTGTTCTGTTCATGAAATCCGTGAACTGTGCATCATATCCTGCCGTCGGGATTCTGTCTGTCCCGTCAATCACCAGCCCGCAGTACGTCTGATTCAGTCTTGTGTCTTCGATGTCTTCTGCGGATATCTCTGATGCATTAGCCCTGACTCGCACTATTGCTAGGATTATTTCATATACTGAGGCCGTTCTTACCGGTTCAGAGGGTTTAGATCCGCTGCCTTTCACACTCACAAGCGCACACTTGTTCGTGTCTTTCGTGTACCGCACGGCGATGTAGTCATATCTGGTCGTGCTTTCTGCAGTCGAGATTGTCAGTCCTTCCGTGGCGTTACTGCCGTAGGTGATTCCGCCTACTCCTCCTTTGGCTGTCAGCAGGAACGCGTAGCCTGGCTTTACGTCCACAGCCATCCGTCCTGTTGCTGATACCTGGAGGTCGCTTCCTGTTGCATTAAAGATTCCCGGTGTCCTGGCTACATGAAAAAGCCGGACGTCCTCAGCCAGGTAGTTGGTATCGTCCAGCGGATATGCTTTTTGTGTCATTTCAGTACCTCCATTTTTTCTATGCTGAGCTCCAGCGTGATCTTCGTGTTTGTGTTCTGCTCCTCGATGATGTTAAGACCTGTGATTCGTGCAAGATTTGCTACTTTGAATCTCTTGCTGATCACTGGAACCAGGTCGCCGAGATCATAGTCTCTTCCAAGAACTGCGATGCGGTTTTCTTCGTTGAGCTCGCACTCAAACTGGAACGCCTTGCTCAGCATTTCTGCGTATTTCTGATGCCCTCGTGCATTGAGGAGAGCTGTATACTCCTCGGTACTGTAGGTATGCTCGTTACCGTTGTCGTCCTCATAGGTTGACTGCAGGTCTCTTGCGTCTACATATTTCTCGATGGCAGCTTCTCCCTCGCCTCTTGCGTCAATGATGACGCTCGTTCGGCTGGCTCCGTTCTCCTCGCCAAGCACGTAGATGTAGTTGAAATACCCGGACAGATCTTTTGTGTATTCCTGGCTGGCTATGTTTCCCAGGTCATCGCTGAATCGCGCGTTTTTAGCCTGTTTCCCCTCGTATATCTCAAGGACGTTCATTTGTCCGTCCTTTACGATTTCGCGCCACCCCAGCCCTGATTCCTGGCAGAAATCGGCAAAGGATTCCCGCAGTGTCTGCCAGGTGGTCTCTGTTCGTGTCACCTTGGCCGTCAGTCCCTTTGACGGTGCCAGTGTGATGTCCAGTCCTCTCTGGTTGTTCGTGACCAGCTTTCTCAGTCCTTCCTCCACGTTTGTTATTGCCAGAGTTTCTGTATTGATGCGGTCTCCCAGGTTGTCTAGGCTGCCGTGGATGATCAGGTCATCTCCGTCTGCGTTCTGGTCGCTTCTCTGCACGTAGTCAATGAACAGGATCTCATTTCTCTCCTGGCAGACAATTCTGTTGTGTTCTACCAGATATCGGACATTCTCGTCTGTCGGTCTTGCATGAATTTCTGCAGAGCCGCTTTCCCAGTATCTTGGCTTCCATTGAATAGATGTTACATTCTGCAGAAGAGCCTGCTTCTTACCGTTCTGGTCATAGATCAAATAGTTCATTACACACCTGCCAGTGATTCTTCAAAGCTGAGGGTAACCTCCAGGTTTGATTCTTTTTCCTGGGCGCTGTAGCGCAGAGTGTTGGCTCCTCTTGCCAGTAGAAAGAAGGTACTGTCGTAGTCCATATACTCGAAGGCATTTCTTGTACCCTCGGATGTGGTCAGCAGTACTTCCCTTGCATTGATCATCGTGTTTACGCTCAGCTCATCGCCGCTGTTCAGCGTAAGCTGAGAGAACGAGACGTTCTCTCGCGTGTCTACGTTCAGCAGTTTTGGCCCCTTCACTCCATCCGTGAGCGCCTTGAACTTCACGGTGAAGCCTGCTGGTATGTCGCCTCTGTTGGTGATGGTCTGCAGCGGCTCGATAATTCTTGATGAAATCTGCCACGGCGTCCTGGAAGAGTAGGCCTGAGGGAATCGGAAGCTGGACTGCAGATATGAAAAGCTCCTGTTTTCTCCCTCCGTCGTCCTTGGGTACGGGTATGGCATCTTCATCGTGAACTGGAAGTTTTGCCATACGGGGTTTGTCGAGATGTCCGGTGTTTTTGTGGGCTGTCCTTCCCAGTAGACATCTACGTTTTCCACGGTGTTCTGGTATCGGAGTCTTGCCCTGATTCCCGGCAGAATGACTGCCAGCAGTCTCTTTCGGGTTGCCGGGGTATAAAGGTATCGTCCCTCTATTGTCATCGTTCGAGACTGAATGGAGGCACCGGTAATGCTTGAGCCTACCTGATTGGTTACCGTTGCCTCGCTCAGCTCTATGCTGTTTGCAGACAGTCCATCGATACCTGTGATCCGGATGTCACTGTTTTTGGAGAACTCTATGGAGTCTCCGTATTCATTTGTATACGTTACGATTACTGCCATGCTGCTCTCCTTATTGCATTCTTCGTTTCCTGCGCCATCTCTGATGGTGACAGCGCGTCATGTGAGTTGACTGTCTGATTTACCACGTAT
This sequence comes from Erysipelotrichaceae bacterium 7770_A6, assembly GCA_014610835.1. Taxonomy (GTDB): domain Bacteria; phylum Bacillota_I; class Bacilli_A; order Erysipelotrichales; family Erysipelotrichaceae; genus Bulleidia. Next base: position 7,898 of record QQXM01000013.1, on the reverse strand, counting down.
GTGTTTCCTGTGCCCCTTGCTTCTCCTGGATTGAATGAACGTCCCTCCAGGTTGATTCTTGTTGCCAGGCTGTCGCTGTCAAGTACTCCAAGCATTTCTGCGCTTGCCTTTTCCATGTAGCGAATGGCATCAGGCATGGTCTGTTTGAGCCCGTTTATGACACCAGGTCCTATCCATCGTGCTTCTTTATCGAATTCCTTCGACGGTGAGCCGATGCCGAGTGCGTCCTTGAAGCCATCAATCAGACCGTGGGCCAGGTTCCCGAACCAGCTTGTCAGTCCGCTCCAGGCGTTCTTGATGCCGTTCTTGATGCCGTCTACGATGTCTCCGCCAAGTGACAGCATCCTTCCTGGGATTTTCTTCACTTCATCGACCAGTCCGTCTTTGAACTTCGTTCCTGCGTCTATGGCCTTGTTCTTCATGTCTGTTACCCAGCTTCCAAGGTTATGGATAGTAGTCAGCAGCCATGCCTGAATCTGTCCAGGCAGCTGTCTGAACCAGTTGATTACGTTCGTCAGGAATTCAGACGCCGCTTCTTTTCCATCGCTGATCATGTCTGTGCCCCACTGGGCGATATTGCTGAGAACGGCAAGCAGCCATGACCAGATCTGTCCCGGCAGCTGCATGAACCATTCAATTACGCTCTGAATGAACTGCGGGACTGTCGTTGTCGCAAAGTTGATCAGGTTCTGGCCGAACTCCGCAATTTTTCCAATGATCCAGCCGATTCCGTATCCGATGTTGTATGGAAGGTCTACCGTGAAAAACTGAATCACGGCCTGTACAAAGCTCAGGATTGCTTGCGGAATGGTTTCCGTGAAGAACACGGCGACGCTCTCTGCTACGCTCTGACATGCCTCTAGAAAGCTGTTGAATGCCTCAGGTATTGTCTCTGTGAAGAATGTTACGACCCCATCTACGACCGTTCCTGCTGCTGTCTTTACGGTGTCCCACAGCCCGATCCAGAAGTTTCTGAAGTCTTCGCTTGTGTTCCAGAGATAAAGGAACCCCGCCACGAGCGCTGCAATTGCAGAAACAATAAGCATGATCGGGTTCCCTGAAAGAAGATTGATTGCCTTTGAAACATTAAAGATTGCATTCAGGAAACCGGTTTGCAGCAGGCTCGTTACGTTCTTCACTGTGTTTAGAAACTTCCATGTTGCAAATGCCACGCCGATTGCAATGATCGCCGGTGACAGTGAATCAAGTACTCCGGTTACGGCTGGAATGTTGTCAATGAGCCACTTCAGTGCCTCCTTGATTACATCGACTGTTCCTCCTGCATTCTGCTGGACGTAGTCGACCACGGTCCGTATGGCGTTTGTCAGATGCGGCATGGAATCGCCTACCTTCTTCACCAGGTCGATGATTCCGTTCAGGATCGCTGGCATGTTGTCAGCCACCCAGTTCAGCCCGTTCTTGATCACGGACCCGAAGTCTGCGATCATGGTCTGAATGCTTGGAAGTCCAGAATCCTGGACAAAGCTGTTGAATGCTGTAATTACATTGGCCACACCGATCGCGATTCTTGCGCTCATGTTTGAAAAGCTCGTTGCAAAGCTTCCGGCCATTTCCTTCGCTTTTCCTGCAACTGCAGGGAAGCTCTGGGTTCCGTTTTCGAGGGCATCTGTAAGAATGGCATCGAAATCCTGCGCACTGATTTTTCCCTTTGAGAACGCGTCGGAAACTTCGGCCATGCTCTTTCCTGTCTTTTCGGCAAAGATTTTCAGTACAGGAATTCCTGCATCTGTCAGTCTCTGCCACTGGTCAGCACTGATCTTACCGCTTGAGTTCATCTTCGCCATCGCGTCGACTACATTCTCCAGCGTCTCGTTCGTTCCGTCTCCGTAGAAGGAGACAGCATCCATGAGGTTCCTGACCATGCGTGCTGAACCGTCAAGATCAAGACCGGAAGTGGCCAGCTTCTGTGTGGAAGTGGCGGCAGCGTCCAGTCCGTATGCCGTATCGCTTACGGCGTCCGTCAGTCCCTGGACGACCTGTGATGCCTTTTCAGTGCTTCCTGAAAGAATAGACATGACGTTTGTAGCCTTGCCCATCGCGTCAAGTCTTGCCGTTGCCTTGCCGACGGAGCCTGCTATCAGCTGGTAGCCTTTGGAGGCTACAGAGAACAGGGTCTTGCCTACAAATGTGCCCTTTATGATGTCTGCCATTGAGGAGGATTTCTTGGCTACGTTCTTCAGGCTTTTTTCATATCCGTCTGTCTCCAGCTTCAGCTGGATCGTAATCTGGCCATCAGTTTGTGTGAATGATGACATGCTTCCTCCTTTCTAGGTGCTTATTTTTGCTAACAGTTCCGCTTCGATTTCGTGCGGATCTCTTTCCTCCTGTGTGCTGTCGTCTGGAACCTTCCAGTATCGCTTCAGCTTTTCTGCCTGTGCCTTCTCCTCGCCTTTCAGCTTGGAAGTATCACGGAGTCTTGCCTGCACGACCTTTATGAACTGCGTCTGTTCTGTCAGCCCGTCCAGCAGCGCTCTGAATTCGAACCAGTGAAGATCTGCAGTCAGCAGGTTGATTCCGTACTGCTGTATGAATGCTGCATATATCAGCCACCAGTCACAGTCAAACCTGTATGCTGTTGCCCTGCTGGAACTTACCGCTTCTCCTCTGGGTTCCTGCTCGCACATGTAGAATTTAAAAATGCCAGCCCACAGGTCTGGTATCGTCACGTCTAAATCCGTTAGATCCAGGCCTATGTACTGACATATGACAGGCAGTTTGGCTTCCTTTGGAATCTGGCGGTCCTTCATGATGAGGTCCGCCTTTATCCAGCTTCTGAAGTCTGCAGAGACTGGAATCTCCAGATCATCTGCGATGATTCTTGTAGGTAGCTCTTCCTGCGAAATTGCGAGCATTGCTTGCTCCATACTTTGCCTGTGCGATATTCTGTGCCTTTGTCAGAGTTTCCAGGCTCTTGGCCATCTGGTCGAGCTGGCTGACCGCAGTCTGCGTATCGCGCATGCGTGCTTCTCTTTCGTCTTTCATGAATTCGTCCTGAAGAACTCTGACCAGGTCCAGACATAAATAAAAAGGCGCCACGCTCGTGTTCATTCCTTTGAACAGACGTGCGTACGCTCCTCCTCCCAGCATCTTGTCGATTGTTCTGTGGCACAGATCAATCAGTGCGTCATCGATGGTTTCTACTTCGGCTGTAGCCTTTGTGAATTCATCAGCGGCCTGCAGTGCCTTCAGGCTGTTGCAGTCCATCTGGAATGTTTCACCTTCGATATTCAGTGTTTTGATATTTTCCTTCTGCAGTTTCAGTTCCATGGTTGCCTCCTGTCTTTCCTTGAAGTGTTATTCTGCCGCGTCCGCGGTGAATGTTTTCGATTTGATATTGTATCTACCGACTTCCTGGTCTCCCTGCTGTGCAAATGTACCGGATACCGTCAATTTTGCACCCGCTTCTCCTGAGCCCGGATTGTCTGGCTGTACTTCATATGTTCTGTGGTATGCCTTGTATTCGCCGGCTCCTGGCGTCACTTCGTTCCATGTTTCTACTTCTACTTCTTCAAATGTTGCATGGATCTTCTGTTCCTTGCCGACGGAATAGAGCCAGTATGCAAAGTCATCACCCGGGTATGCTCTTCCTTCGTAGGATACTGAGGGTGCGTAGCCTGTGAGCTGGCTTGTCTTGTTTGTTTCGGCGATGTACTGCACGCCTTCATCTGTTTCCGGGTTGAGAGCCTGTTCCCAGTTTGTCAGCCCTTTGTTTGCGAGGACATATTCCTTGTCAAACTTTACGTAGTGGAGGTTTTCTTCCACTTTGATTTCTCTGTTTGGTAGTGTCATATCAGTCCCATTTTCCTTTCTTTTCGTAGGTTAGTATGAACGAGCAGTAAAAGGTAGACAGCTTTGTACCTTCCCCTGTGTAGTCTGCCGGCAGTGTGGTCATTTCTATTTCCTGAGCCACAGCATCGTCCAGCCTGAGGTTTGGAAAGCCTGCGCTTTGCTCTTCCTCCAGCACCTGGTGGATTGCCTCTAGAATTCTTGATAGGTCCAGCCTTGCCTTTGTATCTTTTCTGCTTGCTTGAATATAAATCTCAAACGGAAATTCTGCGCGGTATCCGCCGCCCAGGTAGGATTCCTTTTCTTTTCCGTATCCCTGCCTCTTGAACAGCAGGGCTGTCTGTGTACTGTTTTCGAAGTACTCCAGGTTCCACGGAATGCCATTGATGTCAATCTTTGACATGTACCTGTACAGTCCGTCTTCGATCTGTTTTACGTCTTCCAGTTTCATCGATTGAACTCCTTCTTGAAAAGCGCGCCCGCCAGTCTGTCCCAGGATGAGCCTCTCTGCGTGAACGTCTTTTCTACCCATCGTGATCCGCCCTGCCTGTAGGTCAGGTTGCGGTTCGTGTAGATCTTCTTTTCACCATAGTGTGCCCATGGGCTGTGGCTGTTTTCACCGATCATGACTTTACCGGTATGCTGGAAGTGCGCGTAGGGCGTATCCCACACGATATAGTCATTTGTCAGCGGTGCCCATCTCAGAGCTGAGTTCCTGAGGGCTCCTGTCTTGAGCGGTACGTTTGCGTTGCAGTCCTTGATGATTCTCAGCTTGATCATCGGCTTGATCTTCTGCAGACACCTCTTCGTTCGTGCTGTGATGCTGTCGACAGGAAAGTCGACAGTAACTTCTGTATCAATCATTCGGCCTGCACCTCTATGAATTCCGGTTCGTTTCTCAGCGGATTTGTGTGAGTCACGCCCGTTATCTCATATTCCTGTCCCTGGTACTCCAGTCTGTCTCCTGCACGGAGCGTGAACTGTCGCATAGGGTTTCTGAAGTTCTGCGGTTCGCTGTACTCCTTTGTTGCCTTGATGTCGTTTGCATCAATAACCACGCTTACAATATCCTGGTTGCTTCTGCCGGTGTTGCCCTGGCTGGAACTTCTGACGAGTTCCACCTTGACCCTTTCCAGAATTGCCTCGGAGCGCTGCTCCTGCATGTCCTTCTCCGGCAGTACATTGATTACCTTGATTGTGTGCGGTCTCAGCCATCTTGGTGATCTCATAGGAGCACCCTGGAGCCGAGTCCGGAGCGCATCAGCTCGTAGTCGATCTGCGTTTTTGCAACGGGTGACAGTGGCAGGTTGTACAGCTTTGGTGTACTCGAGCCGTCATCCATGGAATAACTGAATCCGCTGGTAGTTACCGTCTTCAGTGCCATGTCATTATTTCCCTGGAAATAGTCAAGACCTCCGTGTGCATCTACAAATTCGATTTGTCTTACGATTGGTGTCTTGAGCTCGATTCCGTATTCCTGCAGAGGTCTTACTCTCCAGTACGGGATGCGGGTCTTAATGTAGGCATCGATGACTTCTTCGACCAGCGGTTCCAGTCTGTCGTAGTCCTTCCTGGAGGTGATGGCTCTTCCGCCTAGATCGCTGTACTCCTCAAAGGTTACGATCATGGTTCACCTCTCAGGCTGCTGCTGCGACTTTGAGGTTTCTGAAGACGCCAGCCTTTGTGCTGTCCTTGAGGACGATACCTGCAACCATTTCAACTTCGCCCTTCTTGACTGCTCCTGGCTTGGATAGGTCAGGGAGGTATGTGTTGATGATCTTTCCGCCCTTTGGAGATACTGCGTGTAATGCGTCCAGACCGAAGCAGACCGCATAGATTGCTGTTGCGCCTGTCTTTGCGTCTGTGCCGACTACATCGACAGTCTTGCTGCTTGCTCCGTCGTAGTATCTGCCCATGTCAACGATTGGGATTCCATCGTAGGCGTCTACGCCTTTTCCGAAGTCGTCCTTGCTCTGTGTGTAGTAGCCCATGAGCTTGGCAATGTATTTCAAGGCTGTTGCTGTCTTGGAATTGCAGAGAAGAGCATCAGGCTTCTGTGAAAGTGTTGCGAGCCATGTGTCGATCTGGAATGTGAACGCTTCCGCGTTTACCTTGATTGCGTCAACTGTAGAAAGGTCTACGGCTGCTGCTGGCTTGTATTCTGTGGAGAGGCCTGTGCAGAGTGCATCCAATCCGTCAAATGGTGTGTTGTCTGTGTCAGCCTTGCCGTTCTTTGTAGACTTGCCGTTGATAAAGTCATAGTGGAACTTGTTGGATACTGCCTTTGACTTCTGCTGAAGCTGGAAGCTGATTTCAGATTTTGCTGCTGTTCCTTCGAGAACACGGTCTACTTCAAACGCGCCACCGAAGATCTTTAAATTGATGACCTTTGTTGCACGGATTGCTTCACCTGCTGTGTACTCGCTGTTGATCTTTCTTCCTTCTGCTACAGATGGTGTCAACAATTGAGTGTAGCCGTATGCGAGTGTAGATCCGCCTGTTCCTGGGGATACGGAATTATCGAATGTAAGTCTGTCTAGAATAAAAGAATCCCTGCGGAATTCATCGATTACTGTCTGGTCGATTTTATCTGCTAGCCCGACCTTGGCTTGTGCGAGTGTTAATGGCATTTATTTTCTCCTTGTTAGTCTTTGTAGTAATCAGCCACGGCATCTTCGATAGAATTGATTTCTGTCTTTGTTGCCGGGTCTTCGTGCTTCCCACCCAGATTCACCTGAGTCTTTGGCTTTGGTGCCTCTGTGAATAGGAAGTCATCTTCCTTCTTGATGTCTGCGATCTGTTCGTCAAGTCCTTTGACTTCTCCATCGTCTCCGATTGTAATCTTGTCAAAGTCCAGCATGCCCAGGAGTGCCTTCTCTGAGCGGGCTCCTGACTTGGCTACTGCCAGCTGTACCTTGGATGCGATTCTTTCGGCTTCGATGTCGTCTGTGTACTTCTTCTGCCAGTCCGCTACATCCTGCTGAAGTTTTTTCACGTCTACGCCGTCGTAGTCCTGAACTTCCTTTGTAAGCTCTGCGATTCGTGTGTCTCTTGCCTGCAGATCACTGTCGTACTTTCCTTTTGATACGTAGTCGCCTGTGGCTAGATTTGCGAGTTTGATGTCCTTTTCGTGACCTTTGAGTGCTTCTGCGACCTGGTTGTAAAGGTCTACGCCGAGCACGTCCTTTAAAAACTCCATGATTTCCTCCTGCGTTTTTTATATCTGGTTCTCTCCAGTGTTAGAGTCAGCCTTTTTAAGCGCATGCTGAGGCGCCGGTGAACCTTTTAAACGCCTTGTTCAGGGCATAAGAAAAGGCGCCGGGCTGGCGTCTTATTTCTTCCTGCTTAGTTTTTCTCGCTGTGCTTCTCTGGCTTCTCGTGCTGCCAGGGCCTTCATCACTCTTGCTGCTCTTTTCTTGACCGATCGTGGTGTGCAGTCGATGACATTTCCCGGCAGTGTGTCTACCTGGATAAAGCCGCCGAGCGCTTCATTCTCTTCTCTTTGAAGCTCAGCCTGTGTTTTCTTCTTTGCCATGCTCTCCTCCTTATTCTGCTGTAACGTCTATAATAATCTGCCTTTTCGCTCCGCCTTGCTTCGGGTAGGCGGTAGCGCCTGTATAGTGGGCACCTGTGATTGTAAATCTAGTTCCCGTATCCAGCAAGACTTCCGCCTGGCTTCTCTGAATAAGTGCGGCCTTCGTTCCCTTCTTGGCCTGGATGTTCAGGATTACTTCTCTTCCTCCTGAGGCAGGTCCTCCTGGAAGGAATGGCGACATTCCCTTTGTATGACTTGTTGATGTGAAGCCCTTGTTTACCCAGGACTGCCCGACCAGCGCCTGCTGGAGCTGGGTGTCGCCGGTCTGTGATCGCGTGCTGTTGAACTTCTGCATATTGATGCCTATTCGCTTGAGCATGTCGTCATGGTCTCCCCGGTACAGGATGTAGTTGTCCTGCATCGGTGTCATGATGCTCTTCAGTCCGCTTTCTGTGGCCTTCTGCTTTGCGGTCAGCTGTAGAACGCCAAATTAAATACACATAAAACCAATAATATGTTCAAATTAAATAAAAAAACGATGCAGAGAAAAGACTAA
>QQXM01000137.1 GCA_014610835.1 Erysipelotrichaceae bacterium 7770_A6 | reverse complement strand
TGAAATAATTGCATAAATAAAAGAAAAAATGATATTTTCATACCATTTTTTACCCATTTCTATGTTAGAAGAGCCAAAAATACTTATGAAAACAGCTTTGTTCAATTGAAAAACAAGGTTGTTTTTTATGAAGTTGAAAGATGGATTACCACTTGAACTATATTCTTTTTTGTACTAGACTAGTTTTTGTAGTAAATAAATACGGGGAGCAATTGCTGAGAGGAAGTTCGACTTCGACCCATCAAACCTGTACGGATAATGCCGACGTAGGGAGAATAAGTTGATGATTATGACCTGTCTCTTTGCGTGCAGGTCGTTTTTATTTGATTACCTTACTGTAGGGGAGCGCCTAGAGTAGAGAAAACAAGCGAGGGAGCCTGAAGTGACAGGTTGAGAGATGACTGTTTGTCAGATACCGAACCATAGACAGATGGTTTTTGCGTGTTTTCTTTTACCATCTGCATACAGGAGGAATATCATATGAATAAACACAACAAACTTTTATGCATGGTCTTTTTTGCAATGATGGTGGCAGTAGGTGTTGTTATTTCACCAATCTTACGTGTCGAAGGTATGTGTCCAATGGCACATCTGATTAACATTACAATGGCAGTATTTATGGGACCTTGGTACGCATTCTTATGTGCTTTAGCAATTGGTCTGATTCGAATGATGACAATGGGAATTCCACCACTTGCTTTAACAGGGGCTATCTTTGGTGCAACACTGTCTGGCATTTTCTATAAACTTTCTAAAGGTAAGATCTGGGCTGCAGTACTTGGAGAAATCATTGGAACAGGTATTATTGGATCCATTATTTCTTATCCAGTTATGACATACCTTTGGGGGAAGACAGGTTTAACATGGATGTTCTATGTCCCAAGTTTCTTGATGGGTACGATCATTGGTGGAAGTATTGCATTTGTTGTGCTCACAACAATGTCTCGTAATGGCAGTTTACAGATGATTCAGAGAAAGTTAGGGGTAAATCAAATTGTTGAAACAAATCACTGAAAAAAATCCTTTGATTCATTGCATTACAAATCCGATATCGATTAATGACTGTGCAAATTTAATACTCGCATTTGGTGGAAAGCCAATTATGGCTTGTCATCCAGAAGAAGTAGAAGACATCACTTTAAATTCTCAGGCATTGGCGTTGAATCTTGGAAACTTTGATGATGTACGTGCAGAATCAATGATCAAAAGTGCAAAGATTGCATTGGGACATCACATTCCTTGTATTCTTGATCTAGTCGGTGTTGCATGCAGCCCATTAAGAATGCAGTATGCTAAAGATTTGCTTTTAAAAGCAAAACCAACAGTCATCAAAGGAAATATCAGTGAGTGTAAAGCTTTCTATGGCTTAACGTCACATGCGCATGGTGTAGATGCTGATATCTTAGACGTAGAAGATGTGTATGAGAGTGCAAAATGGTTGATGGATTTATCTAGAAGCACTGGATGTATTGTCGTATGTTCTGGTAAAACAGATATTATCACAGATGGCGAAAAAACAGTGTGCATTCGCAATGGGTGTGAAATGATGGGGTGCTTAACGGGTACTGGATGTATGTTAAATGTAGCAATCGCAACATTTCTTGCTTGTGAAGATGCATTTGATGCATGTGTAGATGCAACGTGTTATTATGAAGTAGCGGCAGAAAAAACGAAGGCAGATGGTCCTGGAACATTCCATATGTATTTCATGGATGAAGTCTATCAATTAACAGAAGAAGATCGCCGTTTATTTCAGATTGAGGTGATAAAATGAAAAATATTGACTGTACGTTATACTGTATTACAAACTCTGATGGTATGAGTGAAGAAGCTTTTTTAAGTAAAGTAAAGGGTGCCTGTGAAGGTGGCGTAACTTTAGTACAGTTGCGAGAAAAAGATCGTTCTACACTTTCTTATTATGAACTTGCATGTAAAGTGAAAAAGATTACAGATACATATCAGATTCCACTGATCATTGATGATCGTATGGATGTTGCGATGGCTGTTGGATGTGGTGTGCATTTAGGTGCAGAAGATATGCCAATTTCAGTTGCACGTGACATCATGGGAAAAGATGCTGTCATTGGTGCAACAGCCAAAACTGTTGAAGCCGCTATCAAGGCAGAAGCAGATGGTGCTGACTATATTGGATGTGGTGCAATCTATCCAACAAAAACACATGTAAAAACAAAGATCACAAAAGTAGAAGTATTGAATGAAATATGTAATGCTGTCAGTATTCCAGTTGCGGCCATTGGTGGACTGAAAAAAGATAATCTTTCTATCTTGAAAGACATTCCAATTCAAGGTGTCTGTGTTGTTTCCGCAATCATGGATGCAGAAGATACGAAAAAAGCCAGTGAAGAACTGCTCGAAGAAGTACATAAAATTCTTCACAAATAATTTACCTGTATGGATTGACTAATTTAGAGGTTTCATCTAAACTGTTCTCATCCAACAGGGGAGTAGCTATGGATACTATGTTGTATCCATCTGCACATCACCAACCGATAAATACATATTTATCTGGTGTCAGACTTAGAAGCAAGACCTTTGGTAGACAAGATTATATCTGTCTATCAAAGGTCTATTTTATTTGGCAGGAGGAAATAAGATGCAGGATTTTAATAAGTCAATTGAACAGATTGTAAAAGAAAAACAAACAACGCAGAATGGTTTAACATCTTTAGAAGCAAAAGAAAGACTAGAAAAAGATGGACCAAATGAACTGGAAGCACCACCATCCATTCCATTATGGAAACGTTTTGTCTCACAGCTGCAGGATCCAATGATTATCATTCTATTAGTTGCGGCATTGATCTCAGCATTTACTTCATATTATGAATGTTCCTTAGAACAGAAAGCATTTTTTCCAACGGATAGTTTGATTATCCTGATTGTTGTTTTAATCAATGCAGTCTTAGGTGTTCTGCAGGAAAGTAAAGCAGAGAAAGCCATAGAAGCATTACAGAAAATGAGCGCTTCTACAAGTAAGGTTCTGCGTGATCAGAAGGTTGTTGTACTGCCATCTACGCAGCTTGTAAAAGGTGATGTTGTTTTACTGGAAGCTGGAGATTCAATCAATGCAGATGGAAGAATCATTGAATGTGCTTCTTTAACAGTAGAAGAATCTGCATTAACTGGAGAAAGTACAAGTGTAAAAAAGAATACTGATGTGATTGCACAGGATGATATTCCATTAGGCGATAGAAAGAATATGGTATATCGTGGAAGTGATGTTGTGTATGGCAGAGGTAAAGTACTCATTACAAGTACAGGTATGGATACGGAAATGGGTAAGATTGCTAAAGTCATCAGTACAACAAAAGAAGGCAAGACACCTCTACAGATCAAACTTTCTCAATTATCCAATGTTTTAACAAAGATCGTTATTGGTATCTGTGTATTTATTTTTGTATTCTCAATGTTTATGCATCGAGATATCTTTGCGAGCAATGATATGATGCTGATTGTTGAAAAGAGTATCGACTTCTTTATGGTTGCGGTAAGTCTGGCAGTTGCGGCAATTCCTGAAGGCCTTGTTGCAGTTGTTACGATTGTCTTATCGATTGGTGTTACGAACATGTCAAAGAAGAAAGCAATCATTCGTAAAATGACTGCAGTAGAGACACTAGGATGCGCTTCTATTATCTGTTCAGATAAAACGGGTACTTTGACACAGAACAAAATGACAGTTGTGAAGACATATGGAGAAGATGAAACATTGTTGTCTACGGCAATGGCGTTATGTAATGATGCAACGGTAGATGAGAAGCAGGAAGTGAATGGAGAACCTACAGAAGCTGCACTTGTACAGTATGCATTAAAGAATCATCTGAATAAAAACGATTTATTGAAGAATGAACCTCGTGTTGATGAACATCCATTTGATTCTACGAGAAAACTCATGAGTACAATACATCAGCAAGGTACATCCTATATGCAATATACAAAGGGCGCACCTGACGTACTCATTGATCGTTGTACAAAAATCATGAAAGATGGTGTTGTTCAGCCTCTTACACCAGAAGAGAAAAAGCATCTTCTGCAGGTGAATAAGTCAATGGCTGATCAGGCTCTTAGAGTACTTGCTGCAGCATATACGACATATACAGATGCATCTGAATTTGCTGACAAGGAAACAATTGAACATGATCTTATCTTTATTGGACTGATGGGAATGATTGATCCTGTGCGTCCTGAAGTCAAAGATGCAATCAAAACATGCAAGAGTGCTGGTATTACACCAATCATGATTACTGGAGATCACTTAGATACTGCAGTTGCAATTGCGAAAGAATTGGATATTTTACAAGATTCTTCACAGGCAATCACGGGATATGATCTGCAGAAGATGAGTGATGAAGATTTTATGGAAAACGTGCAGAAGTACAGAGTATATGCACGTGTTCAGCCAGAACATAAAACACGTATCGTAAAAGCATGGCAATCTCTTGGAAATGTTGTTGCGATGACGGGTGATGGTGTCAATGATGCACCAAGTATTAAAACAGCGGATATTGGTGTTGGCATGGGTATCACTGGTACAGATGTTACGAAGAATGTTGCAGATATGGTACTCGCAGATGATAACTTTGCAACAATCGTAACGGCAATCAAAGAAGGCAGAAGAATCTACGATAATATTCGAAAGGCAATTCAGTTTCTTTTAAGTTCAAATCTTGCTGAAGTACTATCTATCTTTATTTCTACACTATTAAACTTCACGATTTTAAAAGCACCACATTTGTTATTTATTAATCTTGTCACAGATTCTTTACCATCCATTGCATTAGGCATGGAAAAAGAAGAAAGTAATGTGATGCAAAGAAAGCCTAGAAATGCATCCGAAGGTATCTTTGCACAGGGTCTTGGATTCAATGTTGTTTATCAAGGCGTCATCGTAACACTGTTAACATTGGCAGCCTTCTTTATTGGTGAGCGATTAGAAACAGGAAGATGGGTATTTATGAATATTACAAATTGTGAAGAGGGAATGACAATGGCGTTTTTAACAATGTCAATGTGTGAAATCTTCCACAGTTTCAATATGCGTTCCACTTCTGCATCCATCTTTCAACTATTCAAAGAAAACAATCATAATCGCTTCTTAGTATTCACAATGATTCTTTCCCTGATTTTTACAACATGTGTGATTGAAATTCCTTTCTTGGCAAATGCATTTGGATTTACACCAATTACATATGTAGAATATGGCATCTCTTTGCTGCTTGCTTTATCCATTATTCCAATCGTTGAAATTGTGAAGTATTTTCAGAGAAAGAAATAAATAAAAAGTCGGATCTATTTCCGACTTTTCATATTGTTTTTATAGTTGATACCACATTCTTTTATTGCAGCAAGAATGGGACGCATTGATTCACCAAGATCACTTAATGCATATTCTACATGTGGTGGGACTTCTGTATAGACAGTGCGGGTGATAATACCATCTTCTCCCATAGATAGAAGAGAATCTGTGAGTACTTTCTGGCTGATGCCATCAAGATTTTTTATAAAAACTTCAATGTGTTTAAATTTAAGGCTATATTAGCAAAATGGTGAATTCAAGAAATAGAATAAATGAAAAGATCATCTTTCTTCATGTCAGCAATACGG
>QQXM01000136.1 GCA_014610835.1 Erysipelotrichaceae bacterium 7770_A6 | reverse complement strand
GAGGTGTTGAAATTCTTTCAATTCCTCATGTTATTTGAAAATCAATTTCTTGACACCTCATCCAATTTTGGAGCGCCAAATCAAAAAAGAAGTACATAGAATGACATTTCTGTCACCATATGTACTTCCCGTTGCTCAAGTTGTTTGAGGTGTTGAAATTCATTCAATTCCTCATGTTATTTGAAAATTAATTTTTTTGACACCTCATCCAATTTTGGAGCGCCGAATTTTCTAATTCAAGAACATCCTTTTTCAAGCAATTAACTTGATTTTTTTCTTAATACAATGATTCCTGCAAGTGTAATCATTGCCATGAAGAATGCATTTCCGTAGAATACGATATTGTTATCATCAGATGTATCTACTGATTTCTTTACTTCTGGTTTTGGTTTTTCTGGAGTTTCTGGAGCAGGTGCTGCCGTAACCGTTAATGTTCCAACAACCTTAGTAATATCGTAGTTAGAAGCTAATGTGTTTTCATTCAATGTATATTCGAATTCATTCGCACTATTTCCAACCTGAGTCTGAGTTCCAATTACCTTATATTCTGCACCTTCACCTTCGATGAATCCATCTCCAGTGATTTCTACATTACCATTTGTTAATGCATTTCCATCATACTGCTTAG
>QQXM01000012.1 GCA_014610835.1 Erysipelotrichaceae bacterium 7770_A6 | reverse complement strand
ATATTTCATCAAAAAAAGAGCCTTACCTGTTGCCAGGTAAAACCCTATATTATTGATTTTGCTTAACTTAATGACATTGGAACGCTTAGGGAATCTTTTAAAGGAAAATCAGAAAGCGTATGATCGTACAGCATATGTTCGAATTTATGATGAAGTAAAGAATGCAGTTGTGTATGAATATATTCCAGAAGGAAAGGAAAAGAATGTTTTATATATTACAGGAAAAAGAAATGTGATGTTGAAAACAATGCATTCCAGTTTTTATGCATATGTTGAACATGAACTGCATGGAACATATTCTGATTTATCCTTTCCAGAATATTGCTTATCTGCAGGTGCTTTTCCGATCTTTGAAAATGGTGTTTTGCGTTATTCAATTGTAACAAGTGGTATGCATGAAGGAAGGGATCATGCGTTGATTGTGCAGTGTTTGTCACAGTTAAATGATATACCACAAAGTGATTTTCCATATCGTATCGTATGAAAAAGAAGCAATGTGGTTGCTTCTAGGATTACTTTAGGTTTTTGATACCTTCTTCTAGCATCTCTAATTGTAAGAGTGTCTGCTCTTCCGTAACAAGTGGCGGTGCCTGATGCATGATCGTATCATAGAATGCATCATAATATCTCCCATAGTCACCTCGTTCTGAGATGACTTTTTCTTCGTGATAGACATTGTTTTCATCGTAGTACATCAATGTTCCGTATTCTTCAGGGGTATCTAGACCAAAGTCTTTGTTGTCTGGCATATAGAAATGTTTGAGATCTCTTTCCTGCAGATCTTTTGTGTATTTGATGAAGCATCCTTTTTTTCCATAGACAGTAAAGCCAGGTCTTTCTTTCACACGGAAATAAGAAGAACGATCAGAAATCTTGAGATTTCCATAATACAGATCTACATCAAAATAGTCGTTCATTCTGCCTGTGCCTAAGAGTTGTCTGACATCATAATGCACATGATCTGGTTTACCAAAATATGAAATAATCTGATCCAGCGTATGACAGGCATGACCATACCAGTAAGAATTCAATCTTGAAAATGTATGTACTGCTTCAGGTGTTTCTGGCCGGTAATAGTCAAATCCCATTTCAATTTCTAACAGTTCGCCTAATTTATTGGATTCTATGACTTTCTGTACTGTCAAGAAATCGGAATCAAATCTACGATTCTGATAGCACTCTAGAATCAAACCTTTTTGTCTTGCAAGGGCAAAACATTCTTTTGCTTCCTGCACTGTTTCCATGAATGGTTTTTCACAAATGCAGTTTTTTCCGGCATTTAAAACTTCTTTGACATAACTGTAATGAGAAGATGCCGGTGTAGAAATAACAATGGTATTGATTTCAGGATCATCATATAAATCATGAATATTATCTGTGTATGTAATTCCATCAATTCTTTGCCATTCATGTTTATCTAGATTTCTTGCATAGATTTTTTTGACTTTGATTTTATCTTTTCTTTGTAGAACGAATGGCAGGTGGTAACGGTTTGTACTTTTTCCGTTTGCGATAAATGCGATAACTAGTTTCTGCATAATATTTCTCCCTGAATGATTTGAATGCCATCTTTTGTAAATGTATTTTTCATTTCCTGTGTGAGTTTGTTATCAGAAACAACAGTGATTTTATTGTTGAGATTCATAGATACGGTACCAACATGATTGAATTTCTCACTTTCACTGACAACAATGATTTCATCTGCGGCCTTTGCCATGCTTTTCACTGCTTCTGCACGCATTGTATCTTTATTTGTGAATCCTGTTTTTGAGGAATAGCCATCAGTACCAATAAAGAAGTAGTGTACATGGAAGAAGGATGCATTTGTTTCAATCATTGCTCCTACGGTACATTGTGAATCTTTTTGATAGATACCACCTAAAAGAATAATATTTACATCTTCTTCTCTGATAAAGTCAGCAATATAAGCACT
Organism: Erysipelotrichaceae bacterium 7770_A6; assembly: GCA_014610835.1. Classification (GTDB taxonomy): domain Bacteria; phylum Bacillota_I; class Bacilli_A; order Erysipelotrichales; family Erysipelotrichaceae; genus Bulleidia. Next base: position 8,352 of record QQXM01000012.1, on the reverse strand, counting down.
GTTTGTAATGATTGTAACGTTCTTTTTTTCTTTTGCGATGATGGATGCTAATAGTGCACAACAGCTTCCATTTTCAATCATGATCGTATCATTATCATTGACAAGCTTACTTGCTTCATAGGCAATCTGTCTTTTTTCTTCATAATGATAGGATAGTCTGCCTCTAAGATCATCTGTATTATTGATCATTGCGTATCCATGCATTCTTTTCACAAGACCAAGATCTTCTAATCCATCCAGATCTTTTCGCATTGTTACCTGTGATACATGACAGATTTCTGCCAAGGAAACAACATCTGCTTTTTCCTGTGTTGATAAGATTTCAAGGATTTTGTTTGTACGATTGTTTTTCATAAGTTCTCCTTAAAAGAACGCTTCAATTCCATGTGCTAAGAATATGTTCTGATATGGGATGAGATCTTCTTTATGCAGAGCTGTTGTATTGCGATATGCATATTCTTTATTGAGAAGTGAATACTTGTTTTCTCCGAACTGATGGAATGGCAGTAATTGCACTCTTTGAATGCCGAGTTCTTTGAACTGCTGAGAAAACATTTCTGCATCATGTAAAGAATCATTGAATCCTGGAATGACAGGAATTCTAGGAAGTACTGTTTTTCCTGAAGCGATTGACTGTTTGATATTTTCTTTGATCAGTGTATTTTCTACACCTGTATATTCTTTGTGTTTTTGTGTATCCCAATGCTTCATATCAAACAATACATAATCAATATTCTCAATGACTTTTAAAAATACATCAGGTGATGCAAATCCAGTTGTTTCGCACGCTGTATGAATATTTTCTTCTTTGCATGCTTTTAATAGTTCGCAGGCAAATTCACTCTGCATAAGTAATTCACCGCCACTCAAAGTAATGCCGCCGCCACTCTCTTCATAGAATACTTCATCTTGCTTTACAATATTTAAGACTTGCTGGACAGTTTTTGTATCACCTTCATGTTTGAGTGCATTTTGTGGACATTCTTGTTCACATTCTAGACACCCAATGCATGCTTTGTGATCGATGTGAATTTCATTGTTTACTTCTCTGACTGCGTTTTGTTTACATGTATCAATACAATGCAGACAATGTACGCATTTTTTTGTATCCCATAATATCTGTACTTTAGTTGATTGACTTTCCGGATTGGAACACCATTGACATCTTAGAGGGCATCCCTTAAAAAATACAACGGTTCGAATCCCTGGACCGTCATTGACACTGAATTTCTGGATGTTGAATACAACACCTGTCTGTTCTCTATTTGCTTTCATAATTAACTCAACAATATCGTAACATTAAAATAATGAAAATGAAATATAAAACTTACGAATGAAACTATGTTTTATTTAAAACGTAGAAATACATTGATTATCACTGAATATATTGGTATATTTGTTATGGAGATACGTAATGAAACTTACGAATGAAAGAGGTAATGATGGAAAACGTAGAACACTTTGGAAAATTAAGTGAAAGAATGCAATGCTTTCGAAATGAAGTTTTAAATGAAAAGCCTTATGTTGATGCAGAAAGAGCAGTACTGGTAACAGACGTATACAAAAAACACCAAAATCAGCCACGTGTCATGCTGCGTGCCTTGATGTTAAAAGAAATCCTGGAAAATCAGACAATCTATATTGAAAACAATACATTGATTGCTGGTAATCAGGCAACAAAGAATCGAAATGCACCTGTGTTTCCTGAATATACAATGAAATTCATCATGGATGAATTAGATCTGTTTGAAAAAAGAGATGGTGATGTTTTCTATATTACAGAAGAAACAAAACAACAGCTAAGAGAAATTGCACCATTCTGGGAAAATAATAATCTTCGTGCTAGAGGCGAAGCACTGCTTCCTGAAGAAGTATCTGTATTTATGGAAACTGGTGTATTTGGCATGGAAGGAAAGCTGAATGCAGGTGATGCACACTTGGCAGTTAACTATCAAAGAGTGTTGAAAGAAGGTCTTGCAGGGTATGAAGCAAGAGTAAAGAAACAACTGGAAGAACTGGATTTAACAGATATTGATGCGATAGATAAGTATGTATTCTATAAAGCAGTTCTTATTGTGATTGATGCGGTACATACATTTGCATTACGCTATGCCACAAAGGCAAAAGAACTTGCTTCTATGACAGTAGATGAATGTAGAAAAGAAGAGTTATTAAAGATAGCAGAAATCTGTACAAACGTTCCTTACCAGCCAGCACATTCCTTCTATGAAGCAATTCAATCTGTCTGGTTCATTCAATTGATTTTACAGATTGAAAGTAATGGTCATTCTTTATCTTATGGTAGATTTGATCAATACATGTATCCATACTATGAAAAGGATCATCGTGAAGGAAAGATTACAGATGAAGAAGTGCTTGAGCTGTTAGACTGTCTGTGGATTAAGACATTGACAATCAATAAAGTACGTTCTCAGGCACATACATTATCTTCTGCAGGATCTCCAATGTATCAGAATGTAACAATTGGCGGTCAGACAACAGATCATAAAGATGCGGTCAATGATTTGTCTTTCCTTGTGTTAAGATCTGTCGCACAGACAAGACTGACACAGCCAAACTTAACTGTGCGCTATCATGCAAACTTAAATCATCATTTCTTTGATGAATGTATTGAAGTTGTAAAGCTTGGATTTGGCATGCCTGCATTCAATAATGATGAAGTTATTATTCCATCTTTTATTCACTGGGGTGTCAAAGAAGAGGATGCCTACAACTACAGTGCGATTGGATGTGTTGAAACGGCAGTGCCTGGCAAGTGGGGTTATCGCTGTACTGGAATGTCTTATATCAATTTCCCACGTGTATTGTTATGCGCGATGAATGATGGCGTTGACTTGACAAGTGGAAAGAGATTTACAAAAGGATATGGAAAATTTGAAGATTTCAAGACATATGATGAATTGCTTGATGCATGGGATAAGACAGTACGTGAAATGACGAGATATTCTGTTATTGTTGAAAATGCAATTGATAAGGCTAGTGAAAGAGATGTACCTGATATCTTATGTTCCTGCTTGACGGATGACTGTATTGCTAGAGGAAAGACTATTAAAGAAGGTGGTGCGGTCTATGATTTCATCTCTGGATTGCAGGTGGGAATTGCCAATATGGCGGATTCTTTAAGTGCAATCAAAACCCTTGTCTATGATGAAAAGAAAATAACACAAAAGCAGCTTTGGGATGCAATTATGGATGATTTCAAATCAGAAGAAAGTCAAAAGATCCAAAAGATGCTGATTCATGATGCACCAAAGTATGGAAATGATAATGACGATGTAGATATGCTTGTTGTAGAAGCATATGATTCCTACCTTGATGAAATCAAGAAGTATCCAAATACAAGATTCCATAGAGGGCCGATTGGTGGTATTCGCTATGGCGGTACATCTTCCATTTCCGCAAATGTTGGTCAAGGCATGTCAACGTTTGCTACACCAGATGGCAGAAAGGCATGGGAGCCACTTGCAGAAGGATGTTCACCAGCACATAACTGTGATAAGAATGGTCCAACAGCTGTATTTAAGACTGTTTCTAAATTGCCTACAGAAAAGATTACAGGTGGTGTACTGCTGAATCAGAAAATGACACCGACAATGCTGCAGTCAGAAGAAAATAAACAGAAGCTTGAAATGTTGATTCGTGCATTCTTTAATCGTCTGCATGGATATCATGTACAGTACAATATCGTTTCCAAAGAAACGTTGCTTGATGCACAGAAGCATCCTGAAAAGCATACGGATCTCATTGTCCGTGTTGCGGGATATTCAGCATTCTTTAATGTGCTGAGTAAAAAGACACAGGATGATATTATCGGTAGAAGTGAACAGACATTATAGGAGATAAGGAAAATGAAATTATTTATTGATGATGCAAATATTGAAGCAATTAAAAGATTGTGTGATCTATACCCAATTGATGGTGTTACCACAAATCCTTCTATTTTAAGCAAACAGAACAGAAATCCAGAAGAAGTTCTAAAAGAAATTAGAGAAATCATCGGAGAAGACGGTATCTTATTTGCACAGGCAATTCCAACAGATGCTGAAGGCATGGTAAAAGATGCTGAAGCAATTGTACGTGTATTAGGAAAGAATACAGTTGTTAAGATTCCTTGTATTCCGGAAGGATTTAAAGCAATCCGTATATTGAAGCAAAAGGGGATTCCAACATGTGGAACAGTTGTGTATACACCAATGCAGGCGTATCTAGCCGCAAAGGCTGGTGCAAGCTATGTTGCACCATATGTGAATCGTATTGATAATATGGGATATGATGGAATTTATGTGACGAAGCAGATTCATGATATCTTAGTGAATAATCATATGGACTGTGGTGTACTTGCAGCTTCCTTTAAAAACAGCCAGCAGGTTCTTGAGTTATGTGAATATGGTGTTTATTCATCCACATGTGCTCCAGATGTTATTGATGGATTTGTGAAGAATCTTGCGATTGATGGTGCAGTAAATGATTTTATCAGTGACTTTAACAAGCTTGGTCAAGATAAAACAATGAAAGATTACTTTGAATAGTTCACACTGTTATAAAAAGTGATAAAATAGTTACCATGAAAACAGGATTAATATTAGAAGGTGGAGCAATGCGTGGTTTATTCACGGCAGGTGTTCTAGACGTTTTTATGGTCAATGATATCTGTTTTGATGGTGCAATCGGTGTGAGTGCTGGTGCTGCTTTTGGATGTAATATCAAATCAAAACAGATTGGAAGAGTTTTGCGTTATAACATGGCATATTGTAGAGATAAACGACATGCATCGATTTTTTCTCTATTGTTAACAGGAAACTTATTTTCAACAAAGTTTAACTATAATATGCTTCCATATCATCTGGATTTATGGGATAGTGAAACGTTTGAAAAGAATCCAATGGAGTTCTATTGTGTTGCAACGGATGTGAAGACTGCTCGTCCTGTATATCATAAATGTACGGATGGAACAAAAAATGATCTTCTTTGGATCCAGGGTTCTGCGTCTATGCCAATGGTATCGAGATGCGTAAAAGTTGATGGATATGAACTATTGGATGGTGGAATCAGTGATTCCATACCATTACGATATTTTGAATCTATTGGCTATACAAAGAATGTTGTGGTACTGACGCAGCCATTTGGCTACCGTAAACAGCCATATTCTTCTAATATGCAGAAGTTGATGAAAGTAGCTTTAGCAAAATATCCATTGTTATTGGAAAAGCTTCTTCATCGTTATGAAGAATACAATGTGTGTATTGATGAAATACTTGAAAAAGAAGCAAAAGGGGAAATTTTTGTGATTCGACCTCCAGAAGCTTTGAATATTCCAAGTGTATGTAGAGATCCGAAAGAATATAAACGTGTATATGATTTGGGGAGAAGACAGGCATTATCACAACTGCATGCACTGGAACAATTTTTGAATAAATAATTCAGGGAATCCTCTTGTTTTCTGTGAATAGTAATATAGGAGGATTTTTTATGAGTAATGAAGAAATTGAAGAATATTTTTCTAGTTTAAAGACAGAAGTGAAAGAGAAAGTAGATTTTGAAGAAAAGTTGAATGCTTTGTTGAAGAAAGATGTGAAGTATCATCCTCAGCAGCTATACTTTGATTTTTGTCAAATGGAAATTTGTGAAAATATGAAAATCTGAAAGTCCCTAATTCTAGGGACTTTCTTCAATTTGTATGAAACAAATTAAATTGTGAACAAAATAACTAATGAAAACGACAGAAATCTTGAGTGTTTTGGTTGAAATCATATCTAAAAAACAGTATCCTTTTGAAGGATAACATAAATAGTTGGAAATCCAACTATTTAGAATTCTTGGAAGAGGGCAATTATGAATGTAATTAAAAGAAGTGGAGAAGAAGTATCTTTTGATGCGGATAAGATACTTTTAGCAATAGAAAAAGCAAATCAGGCTACGCAGGAAAACAGACAGATTTCAGAAGATAAGATTACTGAAATCACAAATCGCGTCATTCAGAAGTGTAATGAAATTGCACGTAGTATTTCTGTGGAAGAAATTCAGGATCTTGTTGAAAATGAATTAATGGCAGAAGGTGCATATACAGTGGCACATAACTATATTACATATCGTTATGAAAGAGCACTTGTTCGTAAAGCCAACACAACCGACAAGAAGATTCTTTCTTTGCTGGGTCGTAATAACGAAGAAGCTATGCAGGAAAATTCTAATAAGAATCCAACTGTAAACTCAACACAGCGTGACTATATGGCTGGTGAAGTTTCTAAGGATATTACAAGAAGATTCCTGCTACCTAAGGAAATCTGGGATGCACATGAAAAGGGAATCATTCATTTCCATGATTCTGACTATTTTGCACAGCCGATGTATAACTGTTGTTTAGTGAATCTGGAAGATATGCTGCAGAACGGAACAGTGATTTCAGGCACACATATTGATAAGCCACATAGCTTTGCGACTGCCTGCAATATCGCAACACAGATCATTGCACAGGTAGCATCTAACCAGTATGGCGGTCAGACAATCACACTTTCTCATCTTGCACCATTCGTAGATATTTCCAGACAGAAATATAGAAAGTCTGTAAAGGCAGAAATGGAAGCAGCTGGTGTAGAAATCAGTGAAGACAAGATCAATACAATTGCTGAAGAAAGAGTGAAGCGTGAAGTCACAACTGGTGTACAGACAATTCAGTATCAGATCATTACATTGATGACAACAAATGGACAGGCTCCTTTCGTTACTGTATTCATGTATCTGGATGAAGTTGCTGAAGGTCAGACAAGAGACGATCTTGCTTTGATCATCGAAGAAATGCTCAAGCAGAGAATGCAGGGTGTTAAGAATGAAAAAGGTGTTTATATTACTCCAGCATTCCCTAAACTCATTTATTGCTTAGATGAAGATAATATTTATAACGATTCTAAGTATTACTACCTGACAAAGCTCGCTGCTGAATGTACAGCAAAGAGAATGGTTCCTGACTATATTTCTGCTAAGATCATGAAAGAATTGAAGGGCGATGTATATCCATGCATGGGATGCCGTTCATTCCTTACACCTGACCGTTTTACTGAAAATGGATGGGAAAACAATGAACATGCGATGAATTCATCTTCTAAGCATAAGTATTACGGCAGATTTAATCAAGGTGTTGTAACAATCAACCTTGTTGATGTTGCCTGCTCTTCTAAGAAGGATATGAATGCATTCTGGAAGATCTTTGATGAAAGACTTGATCTTTGCTACAAGGCATTAATGATTCGTCATGATCGTTTGAAGGGTACACCTAGTGATGTTGCTCCTATTCTGTGGCAGTATGGTGCAATTGCTAGACTTGAAAAGGGTGAAACAATTGATAAGCTTTTGTTTAATGGATATTCTACAATTTCTCTTGGCTATGGTGGACTGGCTGAATGTGTTCGCTATATGACAGGTTTATCTCATACAACACCAGAAGGTGAAAAGTTCGGACTGGCTGTAATGAAGCATTTGAATGATGCCTGTACAAAGTGGAAGCAGCAGACAAACATTGATTTCTCAGTATATGGAACACCAATGGAATCTACAACATACAAGTTTGCAAAGTGCCTGCAGGAAAGATTTGGCATCATTAAAGGCGTTACAGATAAGAACTATATTACAAACTCTTATCACATCCACGTAACGGAAGAAATCAATGCATTTGATAAATTGACAGAGGAAAGCAAATTTCAGGAATTATCTCCAGGTGGGGCAATTTCCTATGTTGAAGTTCCTAACATGCAGAATAACATACAGGCTGTATTACAGTTAATGAAGCATATCTACAATACAATTATGTATGCTGAATTGAATACAAAGAGTGACTATTGCCAGGTATGTGGATATACAGGTGAAATTCAGATCACGGAAGATGAAAATAAGAAGCTGATCTGGAAGTGCCCAAACTGTGGCAATACTGATCAGAATAAGATGAACGTTGCTAGAAGAACGTGCGGGTACATCGGTACACAGTTCTGGAACCAAGGCAGAACTCAAGAAATCAAAGAACGTGTATTACATCTATAAAGGACAATCGATTGAATGTTAATTCCGAACTATACGAAACTGGAAAAATTTTTTCTGGAAAATCGAAAAAAAATCGAACATTATCGCCTTGGAAACTGGAAAACTCAATTTTGAAAAAAGACAAAAAAAAAACGAACATTATCCACTGGAAACCTGGAATTCGATTTTAAAAAAACGAACATTATTTCGAACATTATTTTCTGGGAGAGACATAAAAGTCCAATGTCATTAAGTTAAGGCAAATAAGAAGTCATTAAAATAAAATATTTGCCATGTAAACCCTGGATGTAGAGCTACATC
>QQXM01000135.1 GCA_014610835.1 Erysipelotrichaceae bacterium 7770_A6 | reverse complement strand
GCAGCTGCACTGAACAGTTCCGGATGGAAAAGACTGGGTGACGGCTGTTCGGTCAATATCCAGGAAATCAAGAGCAATCCGGAAAAATATGCATCACATGTCTATTACAAGATCATGCCATACAGTTCAAAGAAAGTGCCGAATCAGATGATGATCGTTACACTTCTGGATTCAACAGATTTGTTAATATTACTGATGATGTATCACAGCCTGCTTTTCTTAAAATATTTGCAGCACCATTGATATCTGCATTCAGTACAGTTCCATCTGATGAACGATACAGGCCTCTTTGAATACGCTTTCCAGAAAAATGATGTTTCGTTTCATCACCTTCTGCATAAACCGGGATATCATCGCCATCCAGGAAACTTGCTTTACTTGTATATGACTCTTCATTTCTGACAACAGTTACGCCATACTCACATGCTTTCAGTTCAATCATGGATTTGAGCATTTCAAAAGGAATGCTGACAAAATTCTGATTGTTCACTGTACCAATGCAACTGTTCTGTTTCCAGAAAGCATTAGAACCTAACACAAGACAGCCGATGTCATTGTGCTGGCACCAGACAAGCAGCTTCCTGCTCATTTTATGAAAGCAGTCTCTGATGTAGCTGGTTCTGTATGCAGAAAGTCTGTCAAGATACTTTGACCACACACGT
>QQXM01000134.1 GCA_014610835.1 Erysipelotrichaceae bacterium 7770_A6 | reverse complement strand
CAAAACAAAAACAGTCAGAATTCGGCGTAAATAAGCCATTTTCGGACTGTTTCGTCTTCTTAAACTGTCAAAGATGAGATTTTGACTCATGAATCGACAATGTGCAACAAAAAATCAAATGAGTAGAAAATTCATATGAGAGACACAACTAATTTCTAGAGTTTAAACTGTAATCGCTTGTGAAAAAGTAACAATAATTGTATAATTACAGATGGGATAATTTCTCAAATCACACGCAATATGGAGGACATAAATATGGCACAGATCATAATTGCTGTGATTGCAGGTATTGTTGTAGGTGTAATCCTAATGTGGATTGCTGGAAAAATGGGCCTGGATCGTAATAAAGAAAAGAGCCAGGGCATTATTGATGAAGCAAATTCCAAAGCGGAGACAATGATCCGTCAGGCAAATCTCGATGGTAAGCAGCAGGTTTATGAAATGAAGCTGCAGGCAGAAAAGGAAATCAAGGATCAGAAAGATAAGATTCAATTAACAGAAAATACTCTTCTGCGTCGAGAAGATAGTTTGAATTTCCGCGAAGAGAACTTAAGAACACAGGAATCTAAACTAACGGATAAAGAAAAACTCGTTGACAGCAAGCTTGCTAATCTCAGTAAAAAAGAAGATGAATTGCAGGAAAAGATTGATAATCAGGTATGTGTACTAGAACAGGTTGCACATTTATCTCAAGAAGATGCAAAGAAAGAATTGATGGAACTTGTTGAAAAGAAGACAGAAAGTGAAATCGCTACTTACTTGCGCGATCGTCAGGAAGAGGCTGAAACAACTGCTTCTGATTATGCTAGAAATGCAATTGCATTAGCTATTCAAAGATATTCACAGGATGAAGTCATTGAAAGAACAGTTTCTACAGTGACACTTCCAAGTGAAGAAATGAAGGGTAGAATCATTGGTAGAGAAGGTAGAAACATCCGTGCAATTGAACAGGCAACAGGTGTTGATCTTATTATCGATGATACACCAGATGTTATTACAGTCAGCTGTTTCGACCCAATTCGTAGAGAAATCGCAAGACAGTCTCTTGAGATTCTGATGAAGGATGGAAGAATTCAGCCAGGACGTATTGAAGAAGTTATTAACAAGGTAACAAAAGAACTGGATGAAACAATCTTCAAGATTGGTAATGAAACAGTCTATAAGCTTGGTATCGGTAAAATGAATCGTGAATTGATCCGTCTTGTTGGGCGTTTACGTTTCCGTTACAGCTATGGTCAGAATGGCCTGGAACATTCTATTGAAGTAGCTAATTTTGCGGGTATGATGGCTGCTGAACTTGGATTGAACCAGGTATTGGCAAAGCGTGCAGGTTTATTGCATGATATTGGTAAAGCAGTGGACTTTGAACAAGAAGGAAGCCACGTTGAACTTGGTGCCAAGTTTGCTAAGAAATATGGTGAAAATCCTATTATTGTCAATGCAATCGAATCTCATCATGGAGATACAGAAGCTACAGATATCATTGCAGTACTCGTTGCTGCAGCAGATACAATTTCTGCAGCTAGACCTGGAGCTCGCTATGAATCCATGGAAGGCTATATTGAACGTTTAGAAAATCTTGAAAAGATTGCCACAAGCTTCGATGGCGTTGAAAAAGCATTCGCAATCCAGGCTGGTAGAGAAATCAGAATCATGGTTCAGCCAGAAAAGATCGATGATATTACAATGGTAAAGGTTGCTCATGATATTCGTGAAAAGATTGAAAATGAATTAACTTATCCTGGTCAGATCAAAGTGACTTTGATTCGTGAAGTTCGTGTTCAAGAATTAGCTAAGTAATCAGTAAATTGACATCTCTGATAAGGAGGTGTCTTTCTTTTGTTTTTAAGTTAGCTTTTACTAACTTTTGCATTTTTTTCACAAGTTAGTTGTCGGAAAAATTCATGGGTGCTATAATCTTTCAAAGAAGGAGGAACATTATGCCAGTAACAGTTGATAAGGATACTTGCATCGGTTGTGGTGCTTGTGTAGGTGTATGCCCAGTTTCTGCACTATCTTTAGATGATGAAGGTAAGTCCAGTTGTGACGAAAGCGTATGCATTACTTGCCTCTCTTGTGTAGGAGCTTGCCCAGTTTCTGCAATTTCTGAGAAGTAAGGGAAATAAAAAAACCAGTTTTCACTGGTTTTTTTATATTCTACTGCATGTTTCTGATATAATACATACTCACGGAGAATAACTATGAATAAAGATTATCAATTACCAAGTCAAAAAGACGAAGCAAAAAGAAGCAGAAATGAAGTTGAAATAGAATATGGTCTGTTCTCTATGAATGACCAGTTAGAAGAATTAGGAAAAAATAAAAAATACTATATTCGTACATATGGCTGTCAGGCTAACGTTAGAGATGGTGAAAGTATTGCGGGTATGATGGAAGTTATGGGTTTTACAAATACAGAAGATACAGCAGAAGCCGATGTATTGATTTTTAATACGTGTGCAGTTAGAAGAGCTGCAGAAGAACATGTATTAGGTGAAATCGGCATGCTGAAGGGATTGAAGAATGAAAATCCTGATCGTATTTTCTGTGTATGTGGATGTATGGCGCAGGAAGAAAGTGTTGTACAGGAAATCTTGAAGAGCTATCCTCAGGTAGATCTGATTTTTGGTACACATAATATTTATCGTTTGCCAGATCTGTTAAAGGAAGTCATGACAACGAAGAAAAGAAAGGTCGAAGTTCTTTCTGAAGAAGGAAGAATCATTGAAAATCTTCCTGTTAAGCGTACACAGAATGTAAAGGGATATGTAGATATCATGTATGGATGCAATAAGTTCTGTACATACTGTATTGTTCCTTATACACGTGGAAAAGAAAGAAGCAGAAGAATGTCTGACATCATTCGTGAAGTGAAGCAGCTGATTCAAAATGGTGGTAAAGAAGTCATTCTTTTAGGACAGAATGTCAATGCATATGGCAAGGATCTTGGCATGGATGATGGCTTTACAGATCTATTGATTGCGGTAGCAGAAACAGGAATTGAAAGAATTCGTTTCTATTCTTCTTCTCCTAGAGACTATTCTGAAAGCACAATCCAGGCGATGCTGGATCACCCAAATATTATGCCAGCTCTGCATTTACCAGTACAGTCTGGTTCAAATGAAGTATTAAGACGTATGGCAAGAGGATATACAGTTGAACAATACAAGGAAGTATTTGACCGTTTGAAAAGTAAAATTCCAAACATTACATTTACAACAGACTTGATTGTTGGCTTCCCTCAGGAAACAGATGAAGAATTCCGCGATACAATTGCACTTGTTGATTATTGTAAGTTTGATGGTGCTTTCTCTTTCATGTATTCACCACGCGAAGGAACACCTGCTGCACGTATGGATGGTCAGATTGATGCTGCAGTGAAAAAAGAAAGACTGCATGAACTCAATGAACATATTAATCATTGGGCAAAAGAAAATAATCAAAAGTATTTGCATAAGACAGTGAAGGTTTTATGTGAAGGTAGAAGCAAGAAAAATGCTGCAGTGTATTCTGGATATTCAGAAGAAAATAAACTTGTTAATTTTACTGGTCAGGAAGGATTGGAAAACCAGATCGTTGAAGTTGAAATTACAGAAGTGCGCAGCTTCTCTTTGAATGGGAAAGCATTGTGATAAAAACGTCTTTGTTTTATAATGATGACGTAAAAATGAACATTGAAAAATAATTGGAGGAAAGATATGAGTAGAGTACGAATTTTTGCTCTCGGTGGTCTGGACGAAGATGGAAAAAACATGTATATCATCGAAAATAATGATGATATCTTTGTTTTGGAATGTGGTTTGAAATATCCAGATGCGGATCAGCTTGGAATTGAAATGATTATTCCTGATTTTACTTATTTGATCAATAATAAGGATCGTGTGAAAGGCTTGTTTATTACGCATGGACATGAAGATGTCATTGCTGCTTTACCGATGCTTTTAAAGCAGGTCCCTGATATTCCTGTATATATGGCTCCATTAACTGCATTGATGTTTGAAAGACGTGCAAAGCAGTATGGTTTAGGAAAATTGAATATTCATAGAGTCAGAAGAAACAGTACATTCAAGATTGGAAAGACTGAAATTAAAACATTTGGAACAACACAGTCTATTGCGGATGGATTTGGTGTCGCAATTAAAACAAGTGATGGATATATTGTGTATACTTCTGAATTTATTGTTGACTATGATATTAAAAATGAAGCATTCTCAACAGATATTACAAATATTACTGATTTAGGACATGATGGGGTACTGGCTTTATTGTGCGAATCTGTTGGTTCAAATCGCCCAGGTCATTCTGCACCTTCTCATCGTATTACAGAAGTCATTGACCCGTATTTTGAAGATGCGAAGGGTAGAATATTAATTACTGTATACAATCAGAATATCTATCGTGTCATTGAAATCATTGAACTGGCGAATAAATACAATCGCAAGATCATGATTTATGATGATGAATTACGTAAGTTAATGAATGATATGGCAAAGCTTGGCTATTATCATATTCCTGCAGGATTGGAAGTATCTAAGGATTCTTTCAGCAATGATATGGAAAATATCGTTATTATCGTTGCGGGAACAGGTTCTACGATCTTCAATAAAGTACATAAGATTGCTACAAAGGAAGATGCATTGATTGAAATGCATAAGACAGATACAGTCATTATTACATCTCCTGCAGTACCTGGCACAGAAAGATATGAAGCAGGCATGGAAGATGATTTGTATAGAGAGGCAGATCGTGTAGAAGCAGTGGATACAAAACGTGCATTCTCTATGCATGCATCCATTGAAGACATCAAGATGATGGTGTATCTCATGCATCCAAAATACTATATGCCTGTCAAAGGTGAATATAGACAATTGATTTCTAATGCAAATATTGCTTTAGATATGGGATATAGTGCAGCAAATATCATTGTTATGGACAATGGTCAGGTTGCTACTTTTGAAGATGGCAAGATCCAGAAGAATTTTGATTCTGTGGATGTTGGTGATGTAATGATCGATGGTGGCGATTCCCTGGATGCAACAGGTATGGTCATTAAAGATCGTGAAACTTTGAGTACAGATGGTGCTATTATTATTGGTATTGTTGTGAATCACGCGACAAAAGAAATTATTGGCGGACCAGATGTACAGTCTAGAGGTGTTATCTATCTGAAAGATGCTGATTATATTGTGAAGCAGATTGGCGTCTTGATGGAAAATACGATTAATGAGGCAGTGAAAGAAAATCGCTATGATAATATGTCAGTGCGTGCAGAAGCAAGAGAAAAGATTGCTCGCTACGTATTGCATGAAACTGGAAAGAGACCAATGATTCTTCCAGCAATCATAGAGATCAATACAAAGGATTAAGAGGGAATTGTGGCTAGAAAAACAAAAGCACAGTTAAAAAGAGAAAGAGATAGAGAAATCAAGCAATGGATCACAGTTGTGATCCTTTTCGCATTGATGATCATTGGATTAATGAAATCCGGTGTTGTTGGATTGTTTCTGTTTAATCTGCAAAGATATTTGCTTGGGTTTTTATTCTGGATCATTCTAGGTTCATTTATTGTTATGATACTGATGAATGTCATGAACCGTCATCATGAAAATGATGATGTTAATCCAGTACCATTTATTCTTGTAGATTGTGCAATCTTATTGATTTGTTCCTATATTTCAACACAGGATACTGGTATTCCAGTATTTATGCAATACATTGTTCATATTGCAGATTACTTTAAAACAAGTGATGCAGTGATTGGCGGAGGCATGATTGGTTCTTTGCTGTATGCCATTTCTTCCATGTTATTTGGAAGAATTGGAGTTATCATTGTAATCATTGTTCTTTTGATCATTTCTATGTTATTAATTGTTTCCTTAGATGTTTATAAGAAAGCTTTCTATACGATTTTTGAATTCTTTAAAACACCAGAAAGAGAAGAAGAAGAGGAAGAAGCTGTTGTTGAACAGCCAGTGGAAGAAGCAAAACCTAAAAACCTCTGGATCATGCTGGAAGAACATAAAGAAAAAAAAGCAGCAAAGAAAGCATTGCCTGGCTCGATCAATGTCGATGAAAATGTGGAAAGCAGCGATACAATGGATATTTTGACAGAAGAAAAGAAAGAAGAGCCACATATTACGAAATTGATTAATATTACAGCGGATCGTGATACGGAAGAAATTCCTGTTGTATCCATTCCTGGAAAAACGATTTCTTCTGAAAAATCTGTATTTATCAATGTAGATGATCTGCAGGATTCCTATGAGAATTTTGAACAAGATGAACCACAGGATGATTTTGAAAAGACAGCTGAGTTGAGCTTTAATGAACCAGAACATGAAGAAATAAAGAAAAATAACGCTGTAGAAGAGACTGCTGTTGAAGAAGAAGTGGAAGAAGCACAACCACAGGAAACCGCAAAGAAACCTGAAGTGAAGCTTTCTAAAAAGCCATATAAGATTCCAAATGCAAGAATGATTTCTCAAATGCTTGATCCTTTACCTTCTAAGAATGCCAATATGGATAATGAAATTGCCGCAAAAGAGAAGGGTGAGTTATTGATCAATATTCTGCATAACTTTGATATTGAAGCACAGTTGATTGATACACATATTGGTCCATCTGTTACGCAATTTGAAATCAAGCCAGATGCGAGTGTGAAAGTATCTAAGATATTATCTCTTGCGGATAATATCAAAATGGCTCTAGCTGCAAAAGATGTTCGTATTGAGGCACCAATTCCTGGACGAAATGCGGTTGGTATTGAAATTCCGAATGTGAAGAGCACACCAGTTAAATTAAGAGAAATTATCTCAAATGTCAGTGAAAAAGATAAGAAGCAGCCATTGCTGTTCTTTGTTGGGAAAGATCTATTAGGTCAGACAGTAACATGTCGCTTAGATAAAATGCCGCATTTATTGATTGCCGGTGCAACGGGTTCTGGTAAATCTGTATGTATGAATGCAATCATTACATCTCTACTGTTAAGAACAGATCCAGAAGATGTCAAGATGCTGCTTGTGGACCCTAAAAAGGTTGAATTTACACCATATTCAAGAATTCCACATTTAATTGGTCCTGTTATCAATGATCCAAATCAGGCCAATAATGCTTTAAAGGCAATTGTTCAGATCATGGATGAAAGATATAACATATTCGCTGCAGCTGGTGTCAGAAACATTGAAGTATTCAATGAAAAAGTCAGACAGCAGAATGGTGCAAAGAATCCTGATGGATCTCCATGTCCTAAGAAGATGCCTTATATTGTTGTCATTATTGATGAGTTGGCAGATTTGATGGCAGTTGCTGGAAAAGATGTTGAACAGTCCATTCAAAGAATTACACAGCTGGCACGTGCTGCCGGTATTCATTTGATCGTTGCAACACAGCGTCCATCTGTAGATGTTATTACAGGTATTATCAAAGCAAATATTCCTTCTAGAATTGCATTTGCCGTTTCTTCTGGAACGGATTCTAGAACGATTCTGGATCATGCTGGTGCGGAAAGACTGCTTGGTAATGGTGATATGCTGTATATGCCAATTGGTGCAAGTTCTGCAATGCGTACACAAGGTGTATTTGTTACAGATGATGAAGTTCAGAACATAACAAACTATGTATCACAATGGTCACCAATGTATAACGATAAGTTTGTTCTTCTAGAAGGTATCAATGAAGGAAGTGGTATTGGTGGGGTAGCAACAATCAATGATGACCCATTATTTAAGGAAGTCAAAGAATATGTCGTAGAGGCACAGAAAGCATCTACATCTCTTCTACAGAGAAGATTTGGTATTGGGTATAATCGTGCAGCAAGAATGATTGATGCGCTGGAAGAAGCAGGAGTAATTGGCCCTGCACAAGGCTCAAAGCCTAGAGATGTATACTTAAAACCAGAAGATTTAGGTCTAGATCAGGAAGATTTCCAGTAAAGCCTTTACAAGCTAGAAATATGTGTTATATTGTTATTGGTAAATTTCAGGGCAGGGCGTAATTCCCGACCGGCGGTAAACTCCGCGAGCCGAAAGGTTGAGCTAGTGAAATTCTGGCAGCGACAGTAAAGTCTGGATGGAAGAGATTTTTATCTTTTGCTTTTATCAAGTATTTAAACCCGGAGTTTATCTTATAAACCCCGGTTTTTTGTTTAGAGGGGTTTTGGAGGTAGACAAAAAATGACAACAGTTTCAAAAACAAAAAGTAGTTTCCTATCAACACGTTACATCGCAGTAACAGCAATCCTTTCTTCATTGGCATTCGTATTGCAGCTAATTGAAGTACCTTTACCAATGATCATGCCAACATTCATCAAGTTTGACTTATCTGACTTGCCTGCATTGATTGGTGCATTCTCTATGGGACCTGTATGTGGTGTTCTTGTTGAATTCTTAAAGAATTTACTACACGCAATCTTATCCTCTCATTCTTTTGGTGTAGGTGAACTTTCCAACTTCATCTTAGGTGCAGTATTTGTTGGTATTTCTGGCTTATACTACAAATCCCACAAGACAAAGAAGGGTGCAGTTGTTGGTGCATTGATTGGTTCATTTGTAATGGCTGCAGTTTCATTCCCATCTAACTTATATGTTGTATATCCTGTATACTATAACTTCATGCCAAAGGAAACAATTATTCAGGCATATCAGATGATCTTCCCAGCAGTTGACTCTATTGAAAAATGCTTATTGATCTTTAACGTTCCATTTACATTTGTAAAGGGATTGATCAACGTATTAATTACAGTATTTGTATATAAAAAGATTTCTCCAATTATTCATGGAGTAAAGTAGAAAATTCATTTGTTCCCCCAAATGTCTGCTCGTTATGTTATGACGCATAACGAGCTTTTATATGCTATAATTAAGTGAATTTATGGAGTGAAATATGGCTACTTTATCACGTACTAAGAAATATCAGGATTTAAGAAATCGTCTGCAGCAGGATACAAATGCAGATGCATTATCAACAAATGATTTATCAAGATTTCAGAAGAGATTAAATGAGATCGATTCTCAGAATTTTTCATATACAGAAAATGCTTCCAGTGATTCTCATAATGCAGAACACGCAAGAAACTTGAACACACAACTGCAACAGCAGACACAGCAACCATTGCGTCGGCATCAACAGACACAGGATAAAGATCCATTTGCAAATGTTTCTTTTTCAGCAAATGAAAATAATGATGTTACATTTGATAATGATTATCTGGATCAGTATATTCGTGAAGTGAAACAGTACAATATTGATCAAGGAAATGCTGCAAGTGAGAATACTTCTTTAAATATCTTAAAACAGATTGAAAGAAATAATTCTGCAACACCAGAAAAGCCATATCCTTCTTCAAATTCACACACAGCTGATATTCCATTTCTTTCAAGTCAATCATCATCTAATCGTTATCCACAGGATGTGAAGCAATCACCATCTTCACAAGAAAATACTCAACCAACACAAGCGATGTCAAAAGAAGATATCATGCAGGAAGTTCAGAATCTTGTGAATGGTACATCATCTTCATACACACAGCCAGAAGAGCCATCTTCTCCATTTGTGAATGATTATGAATCCAAAAATGATTCCTTTATGTCTACAGACACATTTAATCGTCGTTTAGAAGCAGATCGTACAACACGTCAGCAATTGCTCAACGAAACAACACAAATGAGAGCGCAGTTAGATGACTATGAAGATAATCTATCAGAAGTGTCTGACAAGATGAGACAGACAAATCGTATTTTAAATATTGTGTTAGTGATCCTGATTATTGCTTTAGCAATGATCGTAGGTGTTGTTATTTACTGGATCATTACATCAAAGTAGGAGGGTTACAATGAAAATTAATATCGCAATCGATGGACCAAGTGCTGCAGGAAAAAGTACAATTGCCAAATCATTAGCGAAACAATTAAATTATATTCATTTAGATACAGGTGCAATGTATCGTTCAACTGCATATAAGGCAGTTTGCAGTCAGATTTCATTAGAAGATGAAAATGCACTTGTTGAAATGCTGAAGAATACAGATATTACATTGACGCCAGAAGGAAAAGTATTTCTAGATGGTGAAGATGTTTCTTCTTCCATTCGTACAGATCAGATTTCTTTGGCTGCTTCTTCCGTCAGCAGGCATCCACTTGTAAGAAGTGAACTCGTTGCTAGACAGCAGAAGATGGCTGAAAAGAAGGGTTTTATCATGGATGGCAGAGATATTGGTACAGTTGTATTAAAAGATGCAGAAGTGAAAATCTTTATGACTGCCAGTGCTGAAGCACGTGCGAAACGTAGATATGAACAAGACAAGAAGCTTGGCTTGCCTACAACAGATGTAGAAACAATTGCTAAGGAAATCGCACAGAGAGATTATCAGGATACACACCGTGCTGCTTCTCCGCTTGTAAAAGCAGAAGATGCGGTTGAAATTGATACAAGTGATATGACAATTGAAGAAGTTGTAAATGCGATATTAGCATTGTGTGAGCCTTATTTAAAGGAGGAACATGCATGAAAACTGGAACAATCGCAATTGTAGGTAGACCAAATGTTGGAAAATCTACATTGTTTAACCGAATTGCTGGAGAAAGGCTTTCTATTGTAGAAGATATCCCTGGTGTAACACGAGACCGTATTTATTCTTCTGCAGACTGGACAGGCAATCATTTTCAGATTATTGATACTGGCGGTATTCAATTGGAAGAACAGCCATTCCAGGAAGAAATCCGTGCACAGGTACAGATTGCTATTGAAGAAGCAGATGTTATCTTAATGGTTTGTAATGGAAAGTCTGGCATGAGTGATGATGATCGCTATATTGCAGGACTTTTGCAAAGAAGCAGGAAGCCAATTGTTTTAGCTGTCAATCAAATTGATGATACAACTAAAATGATGAATATCTATGAATTCTATAACTTAGGCATTGGTGATCCAATTGCGGTCAGTGGTGTACATGGAATTGGCGTAGGTGATGTTCTTGAACGTTGCGTTGAATTATTGCCAGAAGATAACAAGAATAAGAGAAAAGAAGGGATTCATATTGCGGTAATTGGTGAGCCTAATGTTGGCAAGTCTTCCATTGTAAATGCAATTTTAAGAGAAGATCGCAGTATTGTTTCCAATATTCAAGGTACAACAAGAGATGCAATCGATACACCATTCAGATGCAATGGAAAACCATATGTCATTGTTGATACTGCAGGGATTCGTAAAAGAGGCAGAGTTTATGAATCTGTTGAAAAGTATTCTGTTTTACGTGCAATGAGTGCCATTGAAAAATGCGATGTTGCTTTATTCTTGATTGATGGTGAAAAGGGTATCCGTGAACAGGATAAGCATGTTGCAGGATATGCCTATGAAGCTGGAAAGCCAATGATCATTGTTGTGAATAAATGGGATGCAGTTGATAAAGATGAACATACAATGGTTGAATTTGAAGAAAAGATAAGAAATGAATTTGCATATCTTTCTTATGCACCAATCTTATTTGTATCAGCAAAAACAAGACAAAGAGTAGATACGATTATTCCTGAAGTTGACCGTGTCTATGAAAATTCAACACGTCGTGTTCCAACGAATATTTTGAATGAAGTCATTGCGGATTCTCAAATCACTACACCAGCTCCAGCAAGAAATGGAAAGAGATTTAGAATCTACTATGCAACACAGGTAGCAATTCAGCCACCTACATTTGTATTAAGCTGTAATGAACCAAAATTAATGCATTTCACATACCAAAGATTTATTGAAAATACTTTAAGACGTGCATTTGATTTTGAAGGTACACCAATTCATATTATTTCTAGAAAGAAGGTATCTGAATGAAAATTCGTGTATTAGGAACTGGCAGCTGGGGTAGTGCATTAGCACAGACACTTGCTGATAATGGACATGATGTTATCATGTGGGGTATTGATGATGCTGAAATCAATGATATTGAAAATAATCATCACAATACGAAATACTTTGACGTTGAAATGAACCATGATGTTCATGCGACAAAAGATATCACATGTGTAAAAGATGCGGATGTTATTCTTGTAGCTGTTCCATCTGGGGCATTAGATTCTGTTTTAAGACAAGTTACAGATCTTACAGAAAAGAAAATTATTATTATTAATGTAGCAAAAGGTTTCCATCCTGAGACACATCAAAGACTTTCTGAAGTTATCAAGGATCTGGTTCCTGAAGATAAAAGAGAAGCTGTTGTTTCTTTGATTGGGCCATCTCACGCAGAAGAAGTTATCCTTCGTCAATTGACATGCTTAAATGCTGTCAGTGACAATGAAGAAGCTGCTAAAACAGTACAAAAGCTATTCTCTAATGACTATTTCAGAGTATATCGAAATACAGATGTTATTGGTGCAGAAATTGGTGTTGCAATCAAAAATATCATGGCAATTGCTTCTGGTATTCTTGAAGGTATTGGACAGGGAGATAATGCACGTGCAGCTTTAATGACGAGAGGTCTAGCAGAAATGACACGTTATGGTGTTGCACTAGGGGGCAAGAAAGAAACCTATCTTGGATTAGATGGTGTTGGTGACCTTATTGTTACCTGTACTTCTATGCATTCAAGAAACTTTACTGCTGGTTTACAGATTGGTAAAGATGGTTCCAGTGAGAAGTTCTGGAAAGAAAACAAGAGAACGGTAGAAGGTGTAGCAGCATGTAAAGTTGTTTATGAAGAAGCACATAAACGCGGTATTGATATGCCAATTACAGATCAGGTCTATGCAATTCTATATGAAGGCAAGTCTCCAGAAGAGTGCATTAAGACATTGATGTCTAGAAGCTTAAAACCAGAAATGTAGAAGAAATTCTACATTTTTTTAATTAGTATAAGAAAAGCATGTATTGCTTTGATACATGCTTTTTTTCGCTATTCATCAGTATTTGTCTGGTTGAAGTCTTTTGCGGTAACACATTGTGCAGAGGATGTTGTATAACCATTTGTCCACCATCCGCAGACTTTAATCACTCCAGAAGTAAAATCTCCTATATAGCCACCATACATACCATCTTTACTTGTTACGGTCGTCAGGTAATTATCATCATGATATATTTCCGCAATAAAGGTTGGATTTGTTCCATATGCCCATGCGGTTGAAGCTAGACACGCACCTGTTGCAGATTTATTTTCCCATGAATCTGTTAGAGAAATATCTTGTGTACCGGCATAGCAGCCTTTTTTAGCACCCCAGTCAACATACAAGATGTTGTTTGTCCAGCTTGCGGCAAAGTTTGTTTCTTCACCAGTGGAATAAATTGTAGGTGTATTTGATAAACCTGTAGAAGATACAAGAGAAGTAATACTATCTGCAATTCCTGCAATGTGAGGCCATGTACCATTTGCATATGTGACAGCTTCGACATCACCAGGCATTGCAACGCCATCTAAATGTCCACCAGCATCTTCTTCTGCAGCTAATAATTCAAGCTGAATCTTGCCAGGAATATTCATCAATGCTTTCCATGTAGGGAAGTAAGTACCAGCCCATGCGACAGCTTTATCATAACCAACCCAGACTGCATTTGTATATTGAGAAGTAGAAGCAACCATCCACTTATCTTTCATTGCACCTTGAGGGATGCCATACTGTAATCCATCAGAACCCCAGTCTGTTGTACCTGTTTTTGCATATACTGGATATGATCTAGCTAATACCTGCATGTAGTTATAAATACCACATGTAACGTTATTTTCCATTAACTGATCCGTCAGCCATGCACTGCCGCTGGATAATACTCTACGATTCTGATTCTGTGGATAGTAGATATCACCATCTGTTGTTTCCAGCTTGCGAATTGTGTGTGGTTCATTGTATACACCAAGGTTGATCATAGCGGCATGCGCACCAGCCAGTTCTTCAACGGTTGTTTCAAAGGCATTACCGCCAATTGCATAAGACATATGATAGTTAGCATTGCTTGCTCGCGAGAAACCTAAGTTATGCATATAATCTACAACAGAATCACCACCGATTTTAGCAGTGACATGTTCCAATGTCAGAATTGCAGGGATGTTGTAAGAGTTTGCTACAGCATCTTTGATTGTAACTTCACCATGGTATTGACCATTTGCGTTCTGCAGGATTCTACCTTCACCAGGGAATGGGATAGGTTTATCCATTAAAACTTCATCTAAAGAATAACCTAAGTATTCAAAACCTAATGCATAAGAGAGAATAGGTTTTACAGAAGAACCAGGCTGTTTATATTGAGATGTTGCACGGTTCAGCAGTCTAGCACCACCCTGATAGTCTCTACCGCCACCAATACCAACAATTTCACCATTCTGGTTGTTCATAGATACAATTGCCGTCTGCATTAAATCATCTGCATATACAACACTTGTATCTCCTCTTTCAATTGCTTCAATACGTGATTGAATTGTAGGATCCATCGCTGTATAGATATCCATGCCATAGACAACTGGATCTTTCCCTGTCAGTTTCACAGCTTCTTCAATGACAACGTCAACATATTGTGCATAGTCATCATTTTCACTTGTTTCATTTAATTTATCTGCACCTACCAGCTGATCTTCAACATTGATTGATTTTGCAAGCTTGTATTCTTCATTACTGATATAGCCATGCTGACGCATTAAGTAAAGAACTTCATTTCTTCTTTGTGTAGCATAATCTAGATAATGATACGGATTATATTTGTTTGGAAGATTGACAATACCCGCAAGTAAAGCAGATTCAGAGAGGCTCATTTCAGAAGCACTCTTTCCAAAATAGTACTTTGCGGCTTTTTCAACACCACGAATACGATCCCCAAAGTTTAACTTATTCATATATAATTCAAATATTTCTTTTTTATTCAACTGTGTTTCTAGCTGCATGGAAAGAACGATCTGTTGAACTTTATATTCAATCGTAGCTTCTCTTTCTTTCGATTCATCACCCGCATCAATTGAGAAGTAGCTGTTTTTTACAAGCTGCATTGTAAATGTGGATCCGCCACCACCATCTCTATGAAGCAAAAACGTTTCCAGCGCAGCTTTTGTAAAACGAGGAATATCGAAACCATTGTGTTCAAAGAAACGTGAATCTTCAATGGAAAGGAATGCATCGACCAATGAAGTTGGGCATTGATCATATTTGATGTTTTCACGATAGTAAGTACCAATTTCAGTAATCAATGTTCCATTTGTATCATAGATTTTACTAGATTCTTCACTCAACAAATCACTGACATTTAATTCAGGCATACCTTGCATTTTGCTTAATGCAAACTCTCCACCTGCAAAACCAATGACCATATAGATGATAAGAATGAAAATCAGTAATCCAGTAAAGATCTTCTTTCTTCTGATCTTTCGTATGATTTTTTTTCTCTTTTTCGCACGTGCTACCTGTTCTTTTTCGTGTTTCAGAGTGCCTAGTTTGATTTCAGGCTCATTAGGAGCAGGATTCTCTGTCTTTTTATCTAAATCAGTTTGATCCGTATGGATTTCTTTTTCATTTATTTCTTTATTTTCGTTGTTATCCATGGTTGCTCCTTTCAAAATAATTGCCGTCTAAAATTATATCAAATTTTTAGACGGCTTTGTGTGAATCTTAATGTGTTTGTGCTATTTCTTTCTGAAATATTGGATACAGATTGCTCCAAGACCTGTATGTGCTGCAACAGGGGAACATAATTCAATGACTTCAATTTCTGCTTTTGGAAAACGATCGCTCATTTTACGATACAGTGACTGCGCTTCTGAAATATTATTGACATGTGCAATTGCTACATGCCAGTCATCACCCTGATTGACATGATCAATTTCCATTTGATCCATTGCTTTTTCAAGGGCTTTTCTAAATGTACGAACTTTCTGTAATGTATCAATTCTTCCTGATGTTGCCTTATTGATTTGTAGAACAGGTGCAATTTTTAAAAGTTTTCCTAGCTTTGCGGCAAGAGGTGTCATTCTGCCCCCACGAATCAGCTGATCCAGATTTTCAGGGATGATCAGTGTATTGCAGGAATCAATGACTTCATTTGTGATGAGTTGAATTTCGAGATCATTAACATTTTCTTCATGAGCTTTTTTGATACGTTTGATCAGGTATTCCTGTACAACAGCAGTGACATAACAATCTACAGTAATGATGTTCAAATCTAATGATTTCGCAATTGTAGTCATTGTAGAAATCGTACCAGATAAACCATTACAGATTGGTACCGCAATGATTAAATCAACACCTTGTTTTTTTAAACTTTCAAAACATTCCTGAATGATTCCTGGAGATGGTTGAGATGTCTTGAACACATGCTCTTCTTCAAGAAGGTGAATTAAATCTGATTTAGAGAGATTTTCTAAATCCTGATATGTATTTTTTTCATCAGAAATCTGGAGTGGAACACTGATGATTCCGTCTTTTGCCATTTCCGCAATGGATTTTCCAGTTCCACTATCCGTTACATAAGCAATTTTCATTTTTTTTACCTCATTTTCATTATATTATTTTTTTTTGGAAGTTAAAAGTGTGTGATGTTTCTGCAGGAGCACTGTTTGTAGTACAATATCTACATGTCTGTACATTTATATACAAGAAGTTCATACAGCATATTAACAAGTACGATTCGTATTAAAGAACTTGTACAATATGCAAAAAATCTAGGATATACGTCTGTTGCTTTGACAGATCATAATGTGATGTTTGCTGCAGCGTCTTTTATTGATGCATGCAAGAAAGAGGGCATACATCCAATTGTCGGTATGGAAGTGGATTGCATGTATCATGATATGATCGTTCCATTTGTTTTGCTGTGTAAAGATAATAAAGGCTATCAGCAATTAATGGTATTATCTTCATTCTTGAATGAAAAAGAGAAAACATGTTCATTAGAGCAGTTGCAAAGCATGCTTCCACATTGTCATTTGATTGCTTTTTCTGAAGGTGGATTCATTGACAGTGAAATGGTCAAAGATGATGGAGAAGGTATCAGAGAAAAACTGCAGATTATGAAAAATGATCTGCAGGATTTTGATATTTCACTTTCTTATCAGGAAGCTTCTTTATGGAAAAATAGAAATGCAAAGCTCAAAAGGATTGCACAGAGTCTGCATATTCCAACAGTTGCCATCAATAAAATCTATTACTTAAGAAAAGAAGATTCCAAGGCACATCGTATTCTTAGAGGAATGCTTGAGAAAAAAACGATTCAGGATGCCTCTTTAACAGAAATCACTGGCAGATATTTTCTGACTAAACAAGAAATGGAAGCTTTATATGATATAGATGATTTACAAAGAACGGATGAAATCGCACGTTTATGTAAAGCAGATTATTGTCTGGAAAAAACAACACTGCCTGAATATCCAATCAAAAATAATGTGGATGCATATACCTATCTTGTAGAATTATGCAAAGTAGGTTTAAAGAAGCGTTTGCATGGACAATACAAGAAAGAATATGTGGATCGTCTGCAGTATGAATTATCTGTGATTCACAAAATGCATTTTGAAAACTATTTCTTGATTGTGTATGACTTTATCTGTCAGGCAAGAAAGAATGATATCAATATTGGACCGGGAAGAGGCAGTGCAGCAGGAAGTCTGGTTGCCTATTGCTTAGGCATTACGATGATTGATCCTTTGCAGTATGGATTGCTTTTTGAAAGATTTTTGAATCCAGAAAGAATCTCAATGCCTGATATTGATACTGATATTCCTGATAACAAAAGAAAAGATGTCATTGATTATGTGTATCAGAAATATGGCAGAGAT
The DNA here is from genome assembly GCA_014610835.1 of Erysipelotrichaceae bacterium 7770_A6. Classification (GTDB taxonomy): domain Bacteria; phylum Bacillota_I; class Bacilli_A; order Erysipelotrichales; family Erysipelotrichaceae; genus Bulleidia. The sequence continues at coordinate 5,906 of QQXM01000134.1, read as the reverse complement.
CATGTCTGCAATATCATTACATTTGGTACGCTTGGACCTAGACTTGTAATCCGTGAAGCTGCCAAGGTTTTAGGCATGTTTGAAAGAGATGTGGATATGATCACAAAACTGATTCCAAATACACCAAAAATGACACTTGAAAAAGCATATGCTTCTTCAGCGCATCTAAGAACTTTAATTGCCAGTGAAAAGAAGTTTCAGAATCTATTTGAAATGAGCCAGAAAATTGAAGGATTACCGCATCATTTCAGTGTACATGCTGCAGGTGTTATCATGTGCAAAGATAATATCAATGCCATTGTTCCAACAATCTGTTTTGATCATGAAATGAAAACAAGCCAGTATTCTATGGAATATCTAGAAGAAAGAGGCTTGATCAAGATGGATTTTCTTGGTCTTAGAAACTTGTCTGTCATTCATGAAATCGTTCAGAAAGTCATTCAGCAATATCCATCTTTTCAACTGTCCAGTATTCCATTAGATGATGCAAAGACGTATTCTATGTTTGCAAATGCGAATACATTAGGTGTATTCCAGTTTGAAAGTGAAGGGATTAAGAATTTACTGCGTCAAATCAAACCACAGAACTTAAATGAAATTGCGGATGCAATGGCATTGTATCGACCAGGACCAATGGATAACATTTCTCTTTACCTGAAGCATAAAAATGATCCATCGTCTATTCCTTATTTAAACGATGCGGTACGTTCTTGTCTCAAGGAAACGTATGGCATTATGATCTATCAGGAACAAATCATGAAGATTGCACAGACCGTAGCATCTTTTTCACTTGGAAAAGCAGATATTTTAAGAAAAGCCATTTCCAAAAAGAAAGAAGATGAAATGAAGCGTCTGAAAAAAGATTTTCTTTCTGGTGCAGCAAAGAATGGATATTCTTTAGAAGATGCAGAAAAACTGTTTAATGATATTGAGAAGTTTGCGGGGTATGGATTTAACAAGTCTCATGCCATTGCATATTCTTTGATTGCGTATCAGATGGCATATTTGAAGGCAAACTATGCATATATTTTCTATATTTCTGTATTGAATAATGTTATTTCCGATTCTTATAAAACATCTTTGTATATTGATGAATGCAGAAGAAGAGGAATTTCTGTCTATTATCCATCTATTAATGAAAGTGAAATTGATTACCAAAGAAAAGAGAAGGGAATCCTGTTACCTTTATCTGTTGTCAAAGCCATTGGTACAAAAACAGCCAGTGAAATTGTCAATGAAAGAAAAAATAATGGACCATACACAGATATCTATGATTTTGTAGCGAGAGTTCGCTTACATAATGTCAATCAAAGTCAGATGGAATCTCTTATTGATGCTGGTGCATGTGACTGTCTAAATGAAACAAGAACAACATTGAAAGCAGTACTTCCACAAGCTATATCTTATGCTGGTATTATTACGATCACAAAAGATGGCAGACAAACACTAAATCCAGATCTTGTCAGCAAACAAGTCTATACAAGAAAAAGTGACAATGAAGAAATTCGCCAGCAGTACGAAAGAAATGCATTAGGGTTTACATTGTCCAGAGCATTTATTATTCAATTCAGAGAAAAGAATAATATTCATGTTCCTTCCATTGCATCTCTTTTAAGCAGCTCTGGTAAAATCGTTGGATTTGCGCAAATCAAGGAAGCAAGAAAACATCGAACAAAAAAAGGAACAATGATGGCTTTTCTGAAACTTGCTGATGAGACAGGAGAAATGCGAATGATGGTCATGCCAAGACAGTATGAAATGTATTCTTCTTCTTTAATGCAAGGCGTGTATATATTATTTCATGCTAAAATACAGATGGATGGATCCGTAATCTGTGATTCAATCCAATTCTTTAAAACTACGTAGGAGGTAAACATATGAAAATTTTAATTGTGGATGATGAAGCAAATATTCGAGAAGTTGTCAGAGAATATTGTGAATTATCAGGATATGATGCAGATGAAGCACAGGATGGTGTAGAAGCAATTGAAAAAGTTAAAACAACACATTATGACTGTGTCATCTTAGATGTTATGATGCCTACGCTAGATGGTTTTTCAGCTTGTAAAGAAATTAAAAAGATACAGGACGTACCAATTATTATGTTAAGTGCTAGATGTGAAGAGTATGATAAGCTCTATGCATTTGATCTAGGGATTGATGATTATGTCATTAAACCATTTTCACCAAAGGAATTAATGGCAAGAGTTAAAGTTGTTCTTGAAAGGGGTTCTCATCGTGAGAAGAATACGTTGAGCTATGAAGGTCTTGTTGTTGACTTGCTGGGTAGAACAGTAAGTGTAGATGGAGAAAGAGTTACCTTGACACCAAAAGAAATAGATTTGTTGATTTATCTAATGAACAATAAGAATATTGCTTTATCTCGTCAGCAGCTTCTAGAAGAAGTATGGAATTATGATTATTTTGGAGATGATAGAACCGTAGATACGCATATTAAAATGCTGAGACACAATATTGGCGCATATCGTGATCATATCGTTACAGTGAGAGGAATGGGGTATAAATTTGAAGCTTGATCGCAATGGGATCCGTTTTCGATTCTGGCTTGTATTCTTCTTGCTGGCAGTAGGAATAACTTTTTTTATTGGAGCTTTACAGATTGGCTTTATTCGACCATACTATCGTGACAGTAAGATCCGTTCTATGAATACAGTTGCGGATGAAATTACAGAGAACATTATTTTAAACACAACAGATGGATGCATTGCACATGCTTTACGTACGACAGTTGATAATGATGTCTGTGTGCAGATTTATAACAGCGATGGCGAGCAGGTATATGCAGCGGATTCTCTTGGATCTGGCTGTCTTTTAAATACGCCTGGTTTTCATAGTGATGAAGTGATTGGATCATTAAATGAAACACAGAAAGAAGCATCTTATTTTCAGACAAATCAATCAACAAACCAGGAAATGATTGTATTTTCCAGGCTTGTTCATGCATCCTTGTCAAATTACTACATGATTGTAAATGCACCACTAGAACCAGTGGATTCTGTTGTTTCCTTCTTTTCGCAGCAATATTTGTTTTATACATTGATTGCTATTATTGTTGCTTCTTTTGTTGCGTTATATATTTCCAGCAAAATTACACAGCCAATTGTCAAAATGAAAAAAGAAGCACAGAAATTAGCAAATGCTGATTATTCTGTATCATTTACAGGTGGCTCCTTTACGGAAACAAAAGAACTGGCCAATACATTGAATGACACAAAAGACAAGCTTGAAAAAATTGATGAATTGCGAAGAGATCTGATTGCAAATGTATCTCATGATATTCGTACGCCTTTAACAGATATTCGAGCTTATGCAGAAATGATCCGTGATATTTCAGGTGATAATCCAGAAAAAAGAAATAAACACTTAGAAGTCATTATTCATGAAACGGAATATATGTCACGATTGATCAATGATATGAGTGAATTAAGCAAGATGCAAAGTGGCAATGAAGAAGTACATCGTGAGAATGTTGATCTTGTTGAAGTCATATATGAAGTCGTACAGATCAATCAGTCATTGCTGAAAAATGCAGATTTAAAGATTGAAATTGATGTTCCTGACGATTTAACGGTATACTTTGATCGTGTTAAGATGGCACAGATTGTTTCGAACTATTTAACAAATGCAATCAAATTTACACCCGCAGGAAAAACAATCAGAATCCATGCATATATGAAAGATGATGAAGAAACGGTCCGCTTTGAAGTTGCAGATGAAGGAAAAGGAATCACAGAAGAAGACCTTCCATATATCTGGGATCGCTATCAAAAAAGTTCTAAGACATTTCGTAGAAATATGTCATCTACAGGACTCGGCTTGTCAATTGTAAAAGCAATTGCGGAAGCCTATGGTGCAAAGGTTGGTGTTGATACTGAAGTAGGCAAGGGTTCTACATTCTATTTTGAGATTCGAGAAACACATGAAGCTTGATTATTTAAACGGAACAAATTACACACTTTATCAGCCTGAAGATATGTATCACTTCAATGCAGATACAGAATTATTAGGCAGGTTTATGGATGTACATAGAAAAGACAGTGTACTGGATGTTGGCTGTAACAACGGTGCGCTTCTTTACTATGCAAAACAAAAGAATGCTTTCAAACTGACAGGAATTGATTTGTTTGAAAATGTCATAGAAAATGCAAAAGAGAATTTTATTAGAAATGAAGTAAATGCAGATTTGTATGTATGTCCATTACAGGAATTTATGCACGCTCCATTTGATCTGATTGTATGTAATCCTCCGTATTTCAATACAAAAAATGATGCTTTAAAGAATGAAAATGAAAGAATCAAAGCTGCAAGACACGAAGAATTTCTTTGTTTAGAAGACTTGATGAAACATGTGAAGAGATTGTTAAAAGATAACGGAAGATTTGATATGGTGTATCGACCAGATCGTATGAAAGATGTGATTGCAATTGGAATGCAGTATGGGTTGTATCCAAAACGATTAAAGATTGCCTATGCTTCTAAAAATAAACAAGCAAAATCAATTCTTCTAGAGTTTGTAAAAAACAAGAATATTCTTCTGGATATTGAAGCACCGGCATTTTTAAATGATCGTGATTCATTTGGGTGGAAGGGAGTACAGAAATGATGACTCTATGTGTAACTGTATTGTTTATCATTACATTTTCTGTCTTTCTGCTTAGTATTTTTGTGCTTGTTCGTTTTCATGAACAGCCAAGTGATGAAACAATTATGATTGCTTCTCAGCCTTTAGAAATGAATCAGATGAATTATCAAACGATTTACTCAAGATTCTGTGATTGTTTAAAACTCAACTATCCTGAACTTCCATTACTGTTTGATGATATTTCTATTGATGAATCGATTGTATTGCATTTTAAGGGACTTTCTCGCTATAAAGAGGCAGTCGTCTATGTCTTTTTACATGAAGAAGCAAAAGACTGTTTCTTATCAACACTTCAGCAATTCTGCGAAGATGCCGCAACGCCAAAATATGGAATTGTTGCAGCTTTTCCTTACAACAATACATCTCTTGATCAAATCATGAAAAGACTGGAAGAAAAGCATATTCCTGTTGCTTTTGTTGTGAAAGATGAATCCAGCTTATGCAGCTTTCCACATATGGAAGGTAATTCTGCTTTGCTATTTACGGGAAGAAAACCGTATGCATGTTTTTCTTTTGAAAATGACAATCATGATTATGACTGGATCCAGGATCTTTCAAAGCAGAAACTATTTCATTCTGTATATACGAAAGATGCATATCATACAGTTCTTTCCATGCAGGATGTACTTTCAAAAGATACATGTCTATTAGCAAAGATGTATCCTTTGTTTTCAAATGTGGTGAAAGAAGAAATCATGGAGTTATATCCAGAAGTAAAACAGCTATTTCTCGCTGTGATTGATAAACAGGGAAATCGATTTGTATTATATACACCAGATGTGCCTTCATTAGAAAAAGGAATTGCTTCTTTACAGGAATATGCAAAAAATAAAAAGATTCAGTTGAAATTACTGTATCGGGATACAGATACATATCAATTAGATACAGAAAGCAAAGATTATCAATCAATTGTTTCCTGTATGAAAGAAACGTTAAATGTTGAACGTGTGCTTCCAGTGCTTTTAGAAAATGAAGAAAACTATCACTGTTCAATACCTGTCATTGGTGTATCTCCATTATTTCAAAATACTGTTTTATCTTCATTAGAAGCATCTCGATTCTATTATCGTTTCTTGCTTCTGAAATAATTGCTTACAAGAATGTTTTTTGTGAATATGTAAAAAAATAGTAGCAATCGCTACTATTTTCGTTAGTGTTTTCTTTCGGCGCTCCAAAATTGGATGAGGTGTCAAGAAATTGATTTTCAAATAACATGAGGAATTGAAAGAATTTCAACACCTCA
>QQXM01000133.1 GCA_014610835.1 Erysipelotrichaceae bacterium 7770_A6 | reverse complement strand
ACAGTTACATGGATGGCTAAAGCACTATGCAAGTCAGCTGTTTCTCAATACATGAGAATATCGTGGGCCACTGTTGGCAGGTGTATCACAAGAACACGTAATTATCTGGAACCTGATATCTCAAATAGATTGAATGGTTTAAAAAGAATTGGTATTGATGAAACAAGTTATTCTAAAGGGCATAAATACATTACTACCGTTGTAAATCATGACACAAATACAGTTGTATGGGTTGCTCCGAATCATGGTAAATCAGTATTGGATGGATTTTTTGAACAGTTGACAGAAGAAGAAAGAGAAAGTATTGAAGTTGTATCAGGTGATGGTGCAAGATGGATTACTGAATGTGTACAACAATATTGTCCGCAGGCAAAGCGGTGCACGGATCCTTTTCATATAGTGGAATGGGCAAATGAAGCTCT